>NZ_JBEXLL010000023.1:0-78804 GCF_040609955.1 Nocardia sp. NPDC004568 | reverse complement strand
CCGCGCGCGGCGGCCCCCGCCGCGGTCGGGGGGGGTCCCCCCCGCCCCCCCCGGGCGGGGGCCCCCCGGCTCCCCCCGGGGGGCCCCGCCGCCATGAGCTCCGCCCGCATGGCGAAGCGGAGCGGCGATCGGTCGACTGCGGGTCGTCAGCGACCCTGATGCGAACGCTGGCGGGTTTCCTCCAGGTCGGCTTCGGAGCGGGCCTTCTCGGCCTCGGCTTCCTTCTGCGCGACCTCGCGTTGCGATTCGGCCTTGTCCTGCTGGGCGATGCCCTCGTCGCGCAGGTCGTTGTGCCCGGCCACGGTGCCCGCGACCTCCTTGGCCTTGCCCTTGACGCCTTCTACGGCGCCTTCCAGTCCTTCCCGGGGGCCAGTTCGATTCTCGGCCACGATATGTACCTCCGATGTCGAGTGTTCGGGTGGACACGGAGCGCGTACCCCACATCCGCGGGTTCAATCGCGGTCGTTCGAGCAGTTCTCCGCGGGCCGTACCGCCCCGCACCCGACGCTTCGCCCCGTGACCGAGGGCACGGCTCCGGAAGCGGGGCCCTCCCGATTCCGGGGCGACCGCGTATCGCGCGTTCCGGTGCGCCCCGGACCACCCTCGGTGCGGAGCGTGCCACCCGGGACGCGACGTCCGCGGCAACCGACGCCGGCCCGACCGGCGCAAGGGGTTGAGTGTGCCGTTGCGGCATGGTTTTTACTTGTTCCGAGCACGAAAACCCTTACGGGAGGACGGAATCACCATGACGGAACAGCACAGCGACCGGACCGGTGGCGACCCTACGCTGTCGGCCGCCCTGCCGACTGCCGATCCGGCCGCCGAGACCGATGCCGCCGCGGCGCGGCCCACACTGCTCGACCAGATGGGCGGACCGATGGGATTCGTCTACTCGACAGTTCCCGTCGTGGTGTTCGTGGCGGCGAACGCGGCACTCAGTCTGCCGGCGACGATCGCGATCTCCGTCGCGGTCGGTCTGGTCCTCACCCTGTTCCGGGTACTGCGCGGGGAGCGCTTCTCGTCGGCGGTCGGTGGCCTGCTCGGGTTGGCGGTCGCCGTGGGGATCGTCGCCTGGACCGGGTCGGCGAAAGATTTCTTCGTTCTCGGGATTTGGGTGGCGCTGGCCGGCTTCGTGGTCACCTTCGGTTCGGTGCTGGCCCGCAGGCCGCTGACCGGTGTGATCTGGAATGCCCTGCACGGCGGACGGCACGCGTGGCGTATGGATCGGTCCGTGCTGCGTGCGCACGATATCGCCACGCTGGCCGCGGCGGCCGTGTTCGGCACCCGGTTCGTCGTCAAGGAATGGTTGTACCTCGCCGACTCGACGACCTGGCTGGCCGTCGCCAAGATCGCGATGGGGACGCCGCTCACGGTTCTCGCCGGACTGGTCGTGCTCTGGGCGTTCCGTCGCACGACCAAACGCCTCGGGACGTAGTGGCGGGATCGGGGCGCACGGCCGCTCACGGCAGCGGGGGGTACTGGCCCGGCGGCCTACACCACCGGGCCGCGCGGCGCTGTTCAGGCGCCGAGCAGCCGGATCTCGGTTTCGAGTTCGGCGGCCTGCACGGTCAGGACATTGTCGTCGGGGTCCGCGCCGACCCGGTCGACCAGTGCGGCCCGGGTGATCACGGGCAGCCCCTGGGCGGCGACGTCGGGATCGGTCTCGACCCGCACCTCGCCACCCGCCAGCGCCAAGGTGGCCTGCGGATTCTTCGCGTCGAGTAACCGACGGAGGTCGTCGGGCGCGACCTGGGTGTGTGGTTGCCGCGGCGCGCTCGCGGGGGCCGGTGGGTCGCTCGGTGTGCGGTTCTCGGAAGTCATGGTGCCCGGTTGCCCGGCCGGGCCGAGGGGAAACCTGCGCCGGTCACTGCCCGTTTTCCGGGGCCGAATCGCACCGGCCGGCGATCGATCCGTCGCCATCGTCGAGCAGGCACTGCGGGTACCGGCGGCCGCCGCCTGCCGGATCCGCGCGTCGCGGGCACCCGGCCACTCCTCGCGGGTGGTCGTCGCGAACTGCTCGCGGGCGAGTGGATGCGGCCGACCGTCGTGCGCCGAACGCGAGTCACTCGGTGGACCGCGCATCCAGGGCCCCGGCGAGAGCCGAGGCGACGAGTGCTACGGCGCGATCGGGATCGTCGGACAGATCCCGCAGCACGCCCAGCGACAGGTGTGCCGGCATCTCGGCGAGGGCCTGGGTGAGGCGGATCCGCACCGCCGGCTCGGCCGTGTGCGCGGCGAGCGCCCCGACCAGGGCCTCCATGATCCGTTCGGCGAGTTCGGCATCCAGGGACAGCGCTCCCAGGACCTCGGCGGCGTCCACGTCGTTGACACCCTCGACCACCATATCGACGAGTACCGGGACGGCCGCCGGCTCGCCCCGCGCCCCCGCGGCCAGGGCGGCGGGGCGGCGCACCGCCGCGTCCGGGTCGGTGAGCGCACCGGCGAGTGCCGCGCTCGCCTCGGCTCCGGGCATCTCGGCGATCGCGAGTACCGCGCGCCGCCGGATGGCGGCGTCCGCGGCGTCCAGGCCGGCCGCCACGCCGGCCAGGCCGTCCCCGCCCGCTCGGGCCAGTGCCCAGCGCAGGGCGCCGGCGACATTCGGATCGGATTCGGTGAGGACCGCCCCGGCCAGCAGTTCGGTGGACACCGGCACCTCCTCGGCCGACGCCAGCACGGTTTGCTGCCGGCGTGCGGCACTCGTTGAGCCGAGCCCGTGCAGGAGTTCCACGATGCGCAGCACATCCGGCCACCCCGCGGGCGTCGAGGCATCCACGGTCCGGAGCCGGTCGAGGAGTTCCTGCTCGCGCCGCACCCGTGCCTCGGTCCGCCGGATGAGAGCGCCCACCAGCTCCGCCGGGGTGAAGGCGGGGTCCTGGAGGGCCCGCCCGACCTCCCGTAACGACAGGCCCAGCGAGCGCAGGCTCTCCACGTGGAAGATCCGCCGGATGTCGGCGGGGGAGTACTCGCGGTAGCCGCCGACGGTGCGGCCGGTCGGACACACCAGCCCGAGGGAGTCGTAGTGCCGGAGCATCCGGGTACTCACCCCCGAGCGGCGCGACACCTCACCGATCAGCATGCGGCCGGCCCGGCACGTTCGGGACCGAGCGCGATGATCCGTTTCGCGTCGGCGATATCCGGATCGAAGCCCGCATCCGGGTCGCGCAGCAACCGCTCCGTGGCGCGGGCATGCGCGCGCACGACCGGATCCGGGCTGCTCGACCTCGCCTGTACGGCCGGTCCGGCGTGGTCACCGAGCGCGACCAGCGCCCGGCTGAGACTGAGCTGGACGGTCCGGTCACCGCGCCCGAGCTGGGTGGCCAGTTCCGCGGCCAGTGCCTCACGGCCGTCGGCCGGCACGAGGACGACGGCCGCCCGCCAGGCGCTCCGGGCGACCTCGTCGTCGGCGTCGCGCAGCAGCGACCGGGTGATCGCCGGCCAGGCGGATCCGTCGCCGATCTTGGACAGTGTGTGCAGCGCCTGGCTCCGGGCCTGCGCGCCCGCGGCACCCAGTTCCGTGCGCACTGCGGGTACGGTGATCTCGACCGGGTGCCGGGTCAGCGCCCAGGTGAGCATGTCGCGGACATAGAAGTCGGGCTCGATCGCGCACCGTGCGATCAGCGCGCCGACGAGTCCGGGGCGCGGGTTCGTGCCGGCGGCCAGCGCCGCCTGGAGCCGCGTCGACGAGCCGGGGGCGCGCAGCGCCTCGAGCAGGCGCGTATCGGGTGAATCGAATATCTGGTCGATGGGGACCACCTCCTACGCTCAGTGAAGACCTTGTCACAGTGTCAGGGTCAAATCCGGGAGGCCCGGCTCGCCGGGCGGGGCCGTCGGTGCCCACGGCCCGGTGTGGTGTCACCGGATCGGTATGCCGGAATGTATTGGGCGACTTGGCCGGATGGGGTATACCTGCGGGGTACCGACCGCACGACCTCATGAGGAGCATCCGCCGTGTCCGACGGCTCTATCGATCTGCGTACCGATGTCGCGCATCCCGCGCGCATGTACGACTACTTTCTGGGCGGCAAGGATTCCTACGATGCCGACCGGGCCGCGGCCGAGCAGGCACTGCGCGATTTTCCGGCGGTCCGGCTTACCGCGCGCACCAACCGCGAATTCATGCGCCACGCCACCCGTTACCTCACCGAGCAGGGAATCCGCCAATTCCTCGATATCGGCACGGGGATCCCCACCGAGCCCAACCTGCACCAGGTCGCGCAGGGCCTGGCGCCGGAATCGCGGGTGGTCTACGTCGACAACGATCCGATCGTCCTCGCGCACGCGCGGGCGCTGCTGGTGAGTACCGACCAGGGCCGTACCGCCTACATCCAGGCCGACGCGGGGAACCCGGAGGCCATCCTTGCCGCGCCGGAGCTGCGCGCGACGCTGGATCTGTCGCAACCGGTGGCGGTGTCGCTCATGGCGTTGCTGCATTTCGTGCCCGGTGATGTGTACGAGATCGTGAACACGCTGATGGCGCCGCTGGCCCCGGGATCGTATCTGGCGATGTCACATGTCACCACGGAGTTCGACGAGGGACCCGACGACCCCGACGGTATGGCCCGGCTGTTGCAGGTCTACGTGGATCGCGGAATTCCGGTGCGGCCGCGGACCCGTGCGGAGGTGGCCCGGTTCTTCGATCAGCTGGAACTGGTGGAACCGGGTGTCGAGGCGATCCATCGGTGGCGCAACTCGGGTATCGAACATCCGAAGAGCCATGACAAGAAGGTCTCGCTCTACGGCGCCGTGGGCCGGAAGGTCTGACACGCCGCGTCACCCGGCGGCGCGGGTGTTCGTGGCCGGACACCCGGTAGCGGGTCCGGCCACGGGCACGCCTCAACCGGTGACCGCCTCGTGGTCCGGCTCGGTGACGGCCGGAACCGGGCGGTGTCCCCGGTCGTCCCCGAGGCCCTCCGCGTCGAGTGGGTCGGTACGGCGGGCCAACTGGGCGTCGACCACCGCCCCCAGTAGCACCGCGAAATTGGTGACCCACAGCCAGACGAGGAATACGACCGCGGCCGCCAGGGAACCGTAGACCTTGTCGAAAGAGTCGAAATGCGCGGCGTAGAACGACAGACCGGCCGAACCGGCCAGCCATACCCCTACCGCCAGTGCGCTGCCCGCGGTGAGCCAGCGGAACGGCTGCCCGGTCACATTGGGCGCCACCCAATACAGCAGTGACAGCGCGAAACTCACCACCAGGGCGAGGACGACCCACCGGAGGATCGCCCAGATCCCGTGCACGAAAGGCAGATCGGCGAGATCGGCGCCGAACCGTCCGGCCACACCGTTGGTGATCACGAAACCGAGGCCGGTGAACACCATCATCGCGATCAGGACCACGCTGAGCGACAGTTGCAGGAGAACCGTCCTGGGCCGGGACCGGCTCTCCGCCACGGAGTACAGGGCGTTGGCGGCCCGGATGAAGGCGCCGATGTAACTCGACGCCGTCCACAGCCCCGACACCAGCCCCGCGATCGCGATCGGGGCCGACCAGGCCCGGACCTGTTCGAGGTGGCGTACCGAATCGGCCAGCAGCGTCCGGCTGCCCTGCGGGCCGACGTGACTCGCCGCCCCCGCGAGCACACCGGTCGGCTCCGGCCCGGCCAGGCCGAGCGCGGCGACGGTGAGCAGCAGGGCCGGAAACAGTGACAACATGCTGTAGTACGTCAGGGCCGCCGCCCAGTCCGACAGCTCGTCCGACCACGCCGCCCGCAGTGTGCGCACCAGGATCCGGACCTCGCCGCGCCGCAGCACTCGAACGCTCAACCCGCGATAACGCCGATCCATCCCCGGCAACACCTCCGGTTCCCTCGGCTACCCGCGCTGTGCGCTGCGCAAACGCGACCCTCCGGTGGCTCACATATGCGAGCCTCCGTCGACGCGCACCTCGGTCCCGGTGATGAAATAGGCGTCCGGGGAGCCGAGCATCGCCACCACCGCGGCCACCGCGTCGGGTCCGGCGAACGGTGCTCCCGCCGGCAGTGGCAGGGCCGGCGCCGCCTTGGCGAACAAGGCGATATCGGCATCGGCGGGCAGACCGGGGCCGAGGCTCTGTCCGGACGCGCCACTGCCGTCGGTCATCCCGGACGAGATGGAGCCCGGCTGGACGGCGTTGAACCGGATGCCCTGCCGACCGAATTCCATTGCCAGCGCGTGCGTCATCGCCTGGATGCCGCCCTTGGACGCGGCGTAGGCGGACATGTAGGGGTGGGCGAACGCCGCGGAGGTGGAACTGAAATTCACCACCGCCGGGTCGTGCCCGGCGCGTAGCGCGGCCATGGATTCGCGCGTGACCAGGAAGGTGCCGACGAGATTGATCCGCAGGATCTGCTCGAATTCCGCGACCGAGGTCTGTTCGAAATGTGCCGAACGCAGGACACCGGCGGCATTGACCAGGGTGTCGAGCCCGCCGAGCCACCGCAGGGCGTCGGCCAGTCCGGCGCGGACGGACTCCTCGTCCGCGATATCCATGACCGAGGTGCTCAGCCGCGCGCGGTCGGGACCGGCCTTGGCCGAGGTGTCCTCGAGGCCGGCCGCGCTGATATCCGCGGCGACCACTCGGCCACCTTCCCGCAGGATGCGCAATGTCGTGGCCTGACCGATACCGGATCCGCCGCCGGTGACGAGGACGCGGCGGCCGTCGTATCGCTGGAGTTCGGTCATGGGAGGGCTCCTGTCGGAAGTCGGTGTTCGGCGGGCGCGCGCACGGCGCGCGGCCCGACTCCCGAGGATGGTGGCCCGAGCCGAGGTCCGGCCGTGCGATTCCATTGAGTGGACCATCGGCTCCGGATCCGGCGCGGCGCGCTCGAGAATCACGCGTATGAGCGATGGACTCCCCACACCGGAGCAGCTGACCGCGCTACCCGGGGCGGTGACGGGCACGGTCACCGCCGAGACACTGGACGGCGGTGACCATATGAACGTGGTGCAGTACCTGCGCTGGGGCACCGAAGGGGCCGATACGCTCGTCCGCGCGGTCGGTATCGACGACACCTACCGCGCCGAGCGGAAGATGGGCCTGTTCACCGCGCGGCACCACCTGTCCTATACCAGCGAGCTACGCGAAGGCGACCGGTTCGCGGTGGCCGGCCGGATCCTCGACCGCAGCGCCAAAGCCGTGCACATGATCACCTTCCTCGTCGATACCGGCCGCGGCCGGGTCGCCGATACGCTGGAGATCCTGCTGATCCACGTGGACCTCCGGCATCGGCGCGCGGTCGAGCTACCCGCGGATATCGCCGACTCGCTGGACGAGCACATCGCCCGTTCCCGTGCACTGCCCTGGACGGCTCCGGTCTGCGGCGCCATCGGCATCCGGCGATGAGGATGCGGCCCCGGAACTCGGCGGATCGAGCCGCCGGCAGCGCACCGTCGAGCGGCAGCGGTCGCCCCTGACCACCGCGTACCGGCGGCGCGAACCACGTCGGCAAGCTACCGGGTCAGTCCGGCGCCGGCCGCCCCGGCGGTGAGCGCTTCGAGACCGAACGCTTCGACGGGACCCAGCGCGCCGGTGCCGCGCAGACCACCGTCGAGCACGGTCTGCGCACCCCAGGCGAGAATGGCCGCGGTGAAATCGTAGGGGTTACCACCGGCCAGGGTCACCGACGCCAGAACCGTACCGGCCTCGTCGGACACCTCGGCCACCGCCCACGTCCGGGTGCGGGATCGCGCGGTGGCCGCCGGGCCGCCGGTGGACCCTTTGACGACGCGGGTCAACGCGCTCTCGGCCAATCGTTTCGCCGGGTCGATCCGGGCGAGGGTGCCGGTGAGCAGCGAGGTGAGCCGGAGACCGTGCGCCGCCGCGCCGGGCATGCCGAGGTAGACGTCGGCATCACGCAGCCGCGGGTAGGAACGGGTGAGCGCGAAATGTTCCGAACCGGGCACCGACGCGCCGGTGAGCTCGCGGCCCGCGACGTCGAAACTGCGGACCCGCGCGGCCGTGCGCTCGGGGACGACCCGGCCACCGCGCAGGGCGAAACCACCTTCGAAGAGCATGCCCGCCATCGAGGCCCGCGTACCGCCACTGGTGCCGGGGTCGGTGATGAAATAGCCGATATCCGCGCGGACCGCCTCCGGCGCTTCGGCCAGCGCGAGACCGGCGGCCAGATTTCCGGGGACGTAGTCGTAGCCGAACGCGGTGAGCAGGCCCACTCCCGCCCGGCGGGCCGCGTCGTCGTGCTCGAAGACGGTGCGGATGAACGGGCCCTCACCGGTGGAGTCGAAATAGTGCGCCCCGGCCTCGACGGCCGCGGCCAGCGCGGGCGCGCCGAAGCGCAGGAACGGCCCTACCGTGCTGACCAGCACATCGCCGGGTCCCAGTAGGGCCCGAACCGAATCCGGGTCGGCCACGTCGGCCACCGCGGTGTCGGCGCCGCCGAGGTCGGCGGACAATTTCTCCAGCGCGGTCGCGTTGCGCGCGGCCAGTACGGGTGCGGCGCCCCGGCCGACCAGGGTCTCGGCGATCAGCCGGCCGGTATAACCGGTGGCTCCGAACAGAACGATCTTCGGCATCACGGGTCTTTCCCTCTCTGTACTCGGTGGGGCAGGACTTGATGTCGCGGCGCGTCCACACGTTCACCCGAGCCGGTCTCGGAAATGCTAGGCGTTCGGCAGGCGCGGGGCCAGGAGCGCGGTGTCGTCGGTGACCCCGGCGCCGAGCGAATCGAGCAGCGCGGTGACCCCGCCCGTCGAGCAGGTGGACAGATAGCCGCGAGGGGCGTTCTCGTCGCGACCGTGACGGTCGCCACGGTGCACTTCGCTTTGCGTACCGCCGGCACAGCGGCCCACCGGCGGGTGCGGGCTTCGAAACCGGCCCCGCCTCCGAACTCTTCCCATGCGGGGAGAGTCGTCGTTATCGCGTGGTGGACCACGACGTTTCACACTGTTCACATGTCTGTGTGCGTCATATCGGGGATGCCGGCCGAACCGACCCGCGGTCCGGCCCGGCCGCGGTGACGACAAGCGGGGACATCGTTGAACGAGACTCCGAAGGTGGACACGGACGAACTACGGGCCTTGGTGGCGACGCTGGAGAAGCTGATCACCGAGGCTTCCCGCGTCACGGGAGAACTGAAGGCCGCCATAGCTTCTGCCGAGGCGATTCCGGCGCCGGGCACGGCGGTCGTCGCCGCCTCGACGGTGACAGTCTCTCCCGGACCCGCCGCACCGGTGGCGAATCGGCTCGTCGCCGGTGGACCGCCCGTGGTGTCCCCGGCCGTCCGCGCACCGTCTTCGACCCCGTGGGCCCGTAAACGGGCCGCCACCTCCGCTGTGGTTCGGCCCGGACCTCCCGGTACGGCCGCTGCCACGGCCCTCCCGGCGTCACCGGTGGAAACGACGACCCGCACGGTGACGCCGGCGGCCGCACGAGCGGCGCCGGTGCCGGTCGCCCCTACGATCGCTGCCCCGTCGACGCCTGCCGGGTCGACCCCCGCGCCGCCGGTGTCCGTGGCTGCGACGTCTGTGGTTGCGACGTCCGTGGCTGCGACGTCTGTGGCTGCGACGTCCGTGGCTGCGACGTCTGTGGCTGCGACGTCCGTACCTTCGCCGGCGGCGGCCGACGTGGGGCCACCCGATTCGCCCACGGCGCTCATCGTGCCCGGGCCGGAACCACGGCAAGCGCCGGGCCTGGTCGAGTCGTCGCCCGGTCCGGTGCAGGCGGCCGCCGCCGGGGGACCGCCACCCGAAACCCGGCCGGCAACGTCCGGAACCGGTGATACGCCGCCCGCCGCATCCGGGGGACATGAGAGCGATTCGGTGCCCTCGGATGTACCGGACGCGGCGATCGACACCCGTGCCGCGGCGGCGGCGGACAGCGGCGCGGCCGCGGCGAGCGCCGGTACGCGAGCGCTCCGAGAACGGCCGGAGCCACTCGAGGCCGCGGCGTGTTCATTGTGGGGCTCGGCCGAGGGGCCGGTGGTCCCGCACGCCGAGCCGGTCCTGTCCGCAGGCAGGGGCGAGGTGTCGCCGCCGCCGGATCGAGCCCGGATCGCGGGCGGGCCGGGCGAACGGCCGCGGATGGCCGCGCACAGCGAAACGCCCCGGCCCGCGCCACGAACGATCGAATTGCCCCCCGAGTTGTCGCTGCAACTGGCCCGGATCACGAAAACGGCCGGAGCCCACCAGGTGCCGCGGCCCGGCGATACGGTGCGCAAGGAGGTACCGGCCGACTCGGTACGCGAAGAGGCATCGAACGATCCGGTACGCGAAGAGGCATCGAACGAGCCTGTGCGACCGGACGTACCCGCCGCGCCGGCACGCGGGGAGGTGCCGGAGGAGGCGATGGGCACGGAGCCCCCACCCGGGCCGATACGACCGGAGGTACCGGCCCAATCGGACCGTGCCGAGCAATCGAGCCGCCAGGAGGCGCTGGTCGGCCTGGTTCGCTCGGAGTCGCTGGTGGGGTCGGCTCTCCCGGAGTCGCTGATGAATTCGGTGCCGGTGGAGTCTCGGGTGGGGTCGGTGCCGGTGGAGTCGCCCGTCGGACCGGTGCCCGCGGAGCCACTCCGCGGGCAGGTTCGTTCGGAGTCGTCGGCCGATCCGGTACGCGGGGAGTCGTCGGCCGATCCGGTACGCGGGGAGTCGTCGGCCGATCAGTCGTCGGATGATCCGGTTCTTCGCACGGAATCACCGGCCGAGCCGGAGACAGCTCCTGCGTTGCATTTGGTGGGGGGCCCGTCCACGACGGATATGCTGTCGCCGCCCGAGGCGGAGCCGGAGCCGTGCGGGCCGCCGGAGGCCTTGACCGTGGTGCCGGGAACGGGCGGCAACCCCGCCGACGCGATCCGGCTCGCAAAGGATATGGCCCGCAGGCACGGCCTGCGGATCCGTGGCTTCGAGACGGTCGATCTGGAAACCGACGTGGTGCAGCAGATCTCCGCGGCGCTGAACGACCTGATCGCGAAATATACCGTCGAGTTGCACGGCATCGAGATCACCGAACAACGCGACGATACGATCCGCCGGGAGCGTAAGAAAGCGGCCGAATCGGGTTCGGCCGAGCCGCCCCCGGTATGGATCACCCTGGAACGCGCGGAGCTGACGGGCCCGGGTGCCGCCGGGTCGGGATCGACCAGAAGGCGTTTCCGCCGGGGCGGCAGCACCGGCCGGCCGGCGTACACCGCGGTGGTCCGCGCCTTCGCGGCCGCCCTCGACGAGGCGGGGGAATACCGGGCACGTCAGGAAGCCTGGCGGATCCTGATGGCCGGTTCCCTCAGTGGCGGGCCGGATATCGGCGCGGGTCTGCTGGATCCCGGGCGGGCGCTGGTGGAGGGCTTCGTGGAAGTCGAGTTGCACGGTAAGCGGGCGGGTGAGCCGGCGAAGGCGCTGCACCAGGCCCTGCTGAAAATGGCTCAGGCCGACTCCACGGAGTCCACGGCCTGACCGGGCGCCCCGCCCGCTCCCGTGCTGTCAGGTATCGGCCCGGGCGGGTGTCGCCGCGCGGACGTCGCTCAGGCCGAGGTTGTCGCGCAGGGTGGTGCCGGTGTACTCACCGCGCAGGACGCCGCGGTCCTGGAGCAGCGGAACCACCGTGTCGACGAATTCGTCGAGCCCCCACGGCACCAGATGGGAACCGAGGATGAACCCGTCCGAACCGCCGCCCTGGACAAAGGTATCGATCTGTTCGGCGACCTGGGCGGGGGTACCGACCAGCGGTCCGCGTTCGAACTGGTCGATCACCACGCCGCGCAGTGTGAGTTTCTTGGCTTCGGCCACCTCGCGCAGGCGTCGCGCGGTGGCGAAGCGATCCTGATGGACGAACGCGCGCCCCTGGATGATCGGCGGCGCGTCGGGGTCGGGGTCGATATCGGGCACCGGGCCCTGCGGGTCGTAGCCGGACAGATCGCGGTTCCAGATCTGCTCGAGCAGGATCAGCGCGGTCTGTCCGGTGACCTGCTCGTCGCGGACGGTGTGGTACTTCTCCACCGCTTCGGCTTCGGTGTCCCCGAGCACGAAACCGGCCGACGGCAGGATCTTGATATCGTCGGCGGCGCGCCCCGCCGCCACCGCCCGCGCCTTGATATCGCGGTAGAACTGCGCCGCTTCCGGCAGATCGCCGTACGGTGAGAAGATCGCGTCGGCGTTCGCGGCCGCGAAATCCCGGCCCTGCGGTGATACTCCGGCCTGCAGGATCACCGGCCTGCCCTGCGGGCTGCGCGGCACCGTGAACGTCCCGGAGATATCGAACTGTTCACCCCGGAAGGCGAAGGCGCCCGCGTCCGGGCGGGCCAGGAACCGGCCGGATACCGGGTCCGCGACCACATCACCGGTCTCCCACGAATCCCACAGTGCCCGTACCGCGTTCAATGTCTCCTCGGCTCGCACATAGCGGTCGGCGGGGTCCAGGAAGCCGCCGCGCCGGAAGTTCTGACCGGTGAACGCGTCGAAGGAGGTCACTACGTTCCACGCGGCGCGCCCTCCGGAGAGATGGTCCAGGCTCGCGAACTGGCGGGCCAGTTCGTAGGGCTCGTTGAAGGTCGTGTTGATCGTGCCCGCCAGCCCGAGATGTTCGGTGACCGCCGCGAGCGAGGCCAGCACGGTGAGGGTATCGGGACGGCCGATGATGTCCTGATCGAAGATCTTGCCGGCGCGTTCGCGCAGGGCGAGTCCCTCGGCGAGGAAGAAGAAGTCGAATTTCCCGCGCTCGGCTGTGCGGGCGGTGTGTTCGAAGCTGCTGAAATCTATCTGGCTGCCGGCCTCGGGGTGCCACCATGCGGTGTGGTGGTTGACACCGCCGAGGTAGGCGCCCAGGATGACCTGCTTCCGGGGGGTGCTCATGGGGGCCTCGCTCAAGTGGTCGCGTAACGGTTGGGGACGGTGGTGGGGAGTCCGAGCAGCGCGCGCAGCGTTGCGTCCGGGTAGCCGGTACGGAAGACGCCGCGGCGCTGCAGCACGGGGACGAGCCGGTCGGCGACCGCGTCCAGGTCGTCGACCGCGACGCCGGGCCGCAACCGGAAACCGTCGACACCGCGGTCGGCCCAGTCGATGAGCAGCTCCGCGAGTTCGTCGGCGCTGCCCGCGAATACGGCCGCGTCGGAGGTGTACTCGACGCCCGCCGCCTCGTTCAGGCGGGCCAGGCGCTGCGCGCCGGTCGCGTCGCCGGTATCGAGGAAGACGACGAGATCGGCGTAGACCCGCAGGGGCTCGCCCGCTCGGCCCACCGCCGCCGTGGCCGTGGCGATCTGTTCGAGAATCGAGGCGGGGCCGGTTTCGAGGGCGGGCGTGACGAACACCAGATCGGCGCCGCGCGCGGCGAATTCGTAGATGAACGGCGCGTGCGCGAGGGCGGTCACCACCGGCTGGCCCTGTGGCGGTCGCGGGGTGATCGATGGGCCACGGACGGTGAAGTGACGGCTCCGGAAATCGATGTAGTGCAGTTTGTCGCGATCGATGAAACGGCGGGTGGCGATATCACGGATCTCGGCGTCGTCCTCCCAGCTGTCCCAGAGCCTACGCACCACTTCCACGACATCGGCGGCCTCGTCGAATCGATCGTGCACGAAATCGGGAGAGATACCCGTGTCCCGCACCTGCGCCAGTTCGGCGGCGGAGAGCTCCCGCCTGGGCCGGCGCCCGAAATGCGCGGCCTCCGCCGCGGTGGCCGAGACCCGGGCCTGCCATCCGGCCCGGCCCCGTGACGTGTAATCGAGCGTCGCGATCGCCTTGGAGAGGTGGAACGGCTCGGTATGCGTGGTGGTCACGGTCGGCACGAGACCGATATGGCGGGTGACCGGCGCCAGGCGGGCGGCGATCAGATGGGCGTCGATCCTGGCCCGGACGCGGTCGAGGGCGCCGTCGGGTGCGTCGGGTACGGCGAGGCTGTCGTCGATGGTCAGGAAGTCGAGCAGGCCGCGCTGCGCAGTGGCGGCCAGGTCGGTCCAATAACCGGGGGTGAACAGTTCGGTGGGCCTCGAGCTCGGCTCCCGCCACGCGGCCGGATGCCGGCCCGCTCCGTCGAGCGCCACCCCGAGATGCAGTTCCGGTGCCATCGTCTCCCCGTTTCCTGTGCGTACGCCAGTGGTCTCCGGGACAACGCGGGGTTCATCGCCGTGGGCGCCCGCGGTCGGCGGTTGCCGCGTCGAATGGGTTCGCCGGTCGGTCGATCGGCGGGGCCGCGCGCGGCGATAACGGGTGGCCGCGCGTGCGCCGCGCCCGCCGTCTCGCCTCGCGCCGGGCGCGCGACGGCGCTGTCAACGATTGGGATCAATTCGAGCCCGGTGAAATAGGGACCCCGCGATCGGGCTCGCGGAGCGGCCGCGACCGTCCGGCCGCGGGCACCGACATAGTGTGACCCCGTGCGCGCGAGACCGATCGAATCTCCACACCGGGTAGCCGCGGGGCTGGTCGCCCTGCTCGTGCTGATGGCCGCGGTGGCGGCGACCGTCGTGGTAGACGGGAGCGGTCCGCGCCCGGTCGCGGCGACGGTGACCGATCAATTCAGCGCCGAACGGGCCCTCACCCACCTGAACCGATTCGCCACCGAACCACGGCCGCTGGGCAGTCCGGCGAGCGACCGGGCGCGGGACTACCTCGCCGGGCAGTTGCGGTCCGCGGGCTTCTCGGTGGAGATCGAGCGCGCTGTCGGAGCGCGGGCGTCGGCAGGGCTGGCGACCTTCGGCCGGGTGGACAATGTGATCGCCACCCTGCCCGGCCACGCGTCCACCGGGACGGTGCTGCTGGTCTCGCACTACGATTCGGCCGCGACGGGCCCGGGCGCCTCCGACGACGGCGCGGCGGTCGCGGCAATGGTCGAGGTGGGCCGGCTGATCGCCCGGCAGGCCGATCGGCGCAACGATCTCGTGCTGCTGTTCACCGACGGGGAAGAGGACGGCTTGCTCGGCGCGGAGGCGTTCGCCCGGGAGCACCTGCCGGCCCGCGGCGGCGGTGTGGTGCTCAACTGGGAGGCCCGCGGTGTCGGCGGACCGTCACTGATGTTCGAGACCTCGGCGCGCAATGCCGCGCTGGTGTCGCTGTTCGCCGACGCGGTGCCGCATCCGCGGGGTGATTCGTCCCTGGTCGAGGTGTATCGGACGATGCCGAACTCCACCGATTTCACCGCCCTGTCGGACGCCGGCTTCACCGGGCTCAACTTCGCCTATATCCAGCACCCGTCCCATTACCACACGGCCGGGGACACCATCGACAACCTCGACCGGGGCAGCCTCCAGCATCACGGCGAGAACATGCTCCACCTGGCCCGCGCGCTGGGTGCGGCCGATCTGGCCGCGTTGCGATCCGACCACGACGCCACCTATTTCCGGCTCGCGGGCACCATGATCACCTTTTCGAACGTGCTGGTCCTACCTATCGCCTTGCTGGCGGCAGCGGCGGTCGGTGCGGTGGTGGTGCTCGCGCGCCGTCGTGAGTCGGCGGGAACCGGGCAGCTGCTGCTCGCCGCGGCGTCGGTGGCGTTGCCCCTGGGAGCGGCGGCGCTGCTCGGGCAGGGTATGTGGTCGGCGCTGGAGTGGCTGCGTCCCGCCTACGCGCAGATGGGCGGACTGCTGCATCGCCCCCAGGTCTATCGGTGGGCGCTGGTGGCGCTGGCCGTCACGTCGGTGCTCACCTGGTACCTACCGGTGCGCCGCCGGGTGGGAGCGGTCGTACCGGCGATCGGTGTGCTGGTCTGGCCCGCGGTGCTCGGGTTGGTGTGTGCGGTGGTGGCGCCCGGTGTCTCGTTCCTCTTCGCCCTGCCGGCCCTGTGCGCGGCGCTGGGCGTACTCGCGGCGCGGCTCCCGGTGCGCTGGAGCCTGTGGCCGGTGACGGTGTGCACGCTGGGCGCGCTGGTGTCCGCCGCCCTGTTGGCGCCGTTGGCCGGGAACCTGATCGACGGCATCGGTCTCGCGCTCGGCGGGGTCGCCGCGGCCGCCGCGGCGCTGTTCGTGCTGATGGTGCTACCGCTGGTCGAGTTGGTGCTGCCCGCACCCACCGCCGCCCGCCGCGTCACCGGCGCGGTGCCGGTGACGGCGGCGGTCGTCTCGGTGCTCCTGATCGGCGCGGGAACCGTGACCGACACCTTCGATGCCCGCCATCCCGCCCGCGCTCACCTCGCCTACGTCCTCAACGCCGATACGGGCACGGCGAGCTGGGTCAGCGCGGACGCCGAACCGGCCGAGTGGACCCGCGCTTTCGTGGACAGCACCGACGTCGCGCGGCTCTCTCCGGGATATGCGCGGGGCACCGTGTGGACCGGGCGGGCCGAGCCGACGGCGCTCGCCGGACCGGTGCTCGAGTCCCGCGGCCGCGCGGGGGACACCGTCACCGTGCAAGTGGCATCCCGGCGGGCGGCGACCGGTCTGGTGCTGCGCGTCGATCACCGGATCGACCGAGTTGTCGCGACCGTCGCGGGTGCGGCGCCGGTCGAGCTGGCCGTCACGGGGGAGCGGGCCGGTACCTGGCCGGGGGAGATCCAGTTCCGCGACCTGCCGCCCGCAGGGGCCGAGATCACCCTGCGCACTCCCGGCGCCGACCGCGTCCGGGTGACCGTTGCCGACGAAACCCACGGCCTGGCCGCCGCTCCGGGGTTCCGGCCCCGCCCGGATGATCTTGTGGCCTCGATCCGGGATGACGGCGAGCGGATGGTGGTGACACGCACGGTGGAACTCTGATCGGTAGTCGCGGGGCGCCGGCGACGGCGCGAACAGTGATGCCGACAACGGTGGTGGTCGGTGACCATCGGCTCGCCGGGCCGGCGGAGCGACTCGGGGCGGCGGGCGACACATCGGGCCGCGCTCGGCCCGATGTCGGTGACTGCGCGCTACGGTGGCATCCGTCGACCTCACGCCGGTCCTGCGTACCGTTCGGACCGGCCGGCCCCCGTGCGCTGTATCCCGCCGGAAAGGACCGGCTCGTGCCGAAACCGGATGCGTGTCGCAGAAAGGCTCTCTTCGGTGCCGAGGCGAGGTTGTCCTGGGTGCTCGCCGGTCTGGCAGGGCTCATCGGTGCCGCGGCCTTCGCCCACACGGCGGGTTATTTCGTCACCTTCATGACCGGCAACACCGACCGCGCCATTCTCGGGTACTTCCGCGACGAGCCCGAGATGGCGGTGGCCGCCCTGTGCCTGATCGCGGCGTTCGTGGCCGGTGTCGTGGTCGCCTCGTGGTGCCGCAGGCGCTACTGGACCGGACGATCTACGCCAGTTTCGGGTCCGGCGCTCTGGTGGGTGGCCTGCTCGGCCTGGTGGTGGTGGGGTGGGCGATGCTGGTCACCGCGACCGGGGTGTGCCTTGTCGTCACCGGATACACCTATCTCCATCTGGATCGGCACGGACCGCTCGCGGAATGATCTGATCGGTGCTGTTCCGCATCGCGATCCGCTACTGTCCGGAGTCGTTGCCGGGCTGGTTCATCGGCCGATTTCCGGACGACAAACGGATAGCGGGAACGTATTTCGCCGCGGCCCGGACTTCGGTGCGTGAATCCGCAGAAGCGGTGACAGAGAAGTCGGAGCGCCGATCCCGGAGCATCACGGCCGGGTCTTCACCGTGCGAGAGCGCCGCATCGATCTGGGTACGTGGTCATCGGGCCGGCCGATGGCTCGGTCGTTTCCCGACAGCGAGGGAACATGTACGGCCCGTCGACGTAGCCCCCCGTCCCACCGGGCTGGTTCGTCCGGCCCGGGTCGCGGTGCCGGCGAGTTCAGTCCGAGGTTCCTGCGTCTCGTCGGCGACGGTCACCTCCGGCGCGATCTCACGCGTGGCCATTCCGCCGTCGCGACCCTGATCGGTCGGGCCGGGCCGACCGCCTTCGGGTTCGTCTTTCTCGTTCTTCTCCGTGCGTTTCGCTTCGGTCAAGACGACTCCTTTCGCTGTGTCTTCGGCCTACCCCGGTTCCCGCCGTCGAAAAGCGGAAATCCGGCCTCGCGTCCACGGGGTTTGTGCCGGCGCGCTCGGGGTATCGCGCTCGCGCTGCCGGGCCGACATTCGGGAAGGAAGAGCGCGTGGACTATCTACAGAAGGCGATAGAAGAAGTGGCCACCCTCGTCGGCCGGGCCGTGGGTTCGGTATCCGGCGGAACCGGTCGGCGGGCCCTGACGATCGAGCGGCCGCGCGCGGCCGTGGAAGAGTTCTGGCGTGACCCGGACAACCTGTCGCGGGTATTCGACGGATTCGCCGATGTGCGGTCGACGGCCCCGGACCGCTACGAGTGGACGGCTCCGCCGGACGGGGCCGACGCGATCCAGTGGGAGAGCGTGCTGCTGACGGAACAGAACGGATTGAAGTTCGTCGACGCGGTGGACCCCGACCGCGCGCGGATCGAGCTGGAGTTCACCGACGCGCCCCGGGCACGGGGTACCGAGGTACATGTATCGGCGACGGCGCCGGTGCCGCGGCAGCTCACCGGCGCGGCGATCTTCGCGGTCCTCTATCGCGCGCGGGCGTTGCTTCAGACGGGCGAAATACCCACCCTCGACCGCAATCCCAGCGGCCGGACGGCCCCACAGGAGGCGTGATGCGTGCGCTGTGCTGGAACGGAGTCGACGATCTCGCGGTCGAAACGGTGCCCGACCCCGGCCTGGTCAACCCCCACGATGTGATTCTACGGGTGACACTGACGACGACCTGCGGCTCGGATCTGCATTTCATCGACGGGTACCTCCCCGGTATGCGCGAGGGTGACGTGTTCGGCCACGAGTTCATGGGCGAGGTGGTGGAGACCGGTGCGGAGGTCACCGCGACGAAGGTGGGGGACCGGGTGGTGGTGCCGTCGTTCATCGGATGTGGAGCGTGCTGGTACTGCGAGCACGACCTGTACTCGGTGTGTGACACCACCAACCCCAATGCGGCGCTGCAGCAACCGGTCTTCGGTCACCCGACGGGCGGTATCTACGGGTACACCCACCCGTTCGGCGGCTACCAGGGCTCGCACGCGAATGACATCCGCGTCCCCTTCGGCGATGTCAACTGCTTCTCCGTGCCGGAAGGCATCACCGACGAACAGGCGCTGTTCTGTTCCGACGCGGTCCCCACCGGCCTCATGGGGGCCGACTTCTGCGATATCGCACCCGGTGACACCGTCGCGGTGTGGGGCGGCGGCGGGGTGGGCCTGATGGCGGCCCATTCGGCCCGGCTGCTCGGCGCCGAGCGGGCCGTCGTGATCGACCGGATCCCCGAACGCCTGGCCCTGGCCCGGGACCGGTACGACGCGGAGACGATCGACTACACCGCGGTGGACAGTGTGCAGGAGGCGTTGCTCGAGATGACCGGCGGCCGGGGTCCGGACGCGTGTATCGACGCGGTGGGTATGGAGGGCCATGGAACGGGTGTGCAGCAACTCTACGACCGGGCCAAACAGCTGCTACGACTGGAAACCGACCGGGCTACCTCGCTGCGGCAGGCCTTGCTGGCCTGCCGCAAGGGCGGAGTCGTCTCGGTGCTCGGTGTCTACGGCCTCACCGACAAGTTCCCGATGGGGGTGGTGACGAACAAGAGCCTGACCATCCGGACCGCGCAGCAGCACGGGCAGCGCTACATGCCGCGGATGTTCGACTACATCCAGCAGGGCGATCTCGACCCCTCCCATCTGATCACCCACGATATGCCGCTGGAGGACGCGGTGCGCGGCTACGAACTGTTCAAGACCAAAGAGCAGGGCTGTATCCGGGCGGTTTTCCGGCCGTGAACGGTATCGCGTGCGCGGGGGCGCCGGTTCGATGAAGATCGTGGTCACCGGCGCCAGCGGCAACGTGGGTACCGCGCTGCTGCGCTCGGCGTTTCCGGACGGGCCGGAACTGGTCGGGGTCGCGCGGCGCCGCCCACCGCACGAAAGGGAGCCGTACGACCGGGCCCGGTGGGTCGCATGCGATATCGGCGAGCCGACCGCGGTGGCTCGGCTGGCCGAGGCTTTCGCCGGAGCCGACGCGGTGGTCCATCTGGCCTGGGCAGTGCACCCGCACCGCACCGATCCGCCCCTGACCAGGACAAACGCCGACGGCACCGCCAACGTGCTGCGCGCGGTCGCCGAGGCCGGGGTGCGGCACGTGGTGTGCGCGTCCTCGGCGGCCGCCTACACTCCCGCCCCGCGGTGGCGTCGCGTCGACGAGCAGTGGCCGTGTGATGGACTGCCCACGAGCGCCTACAGCAGGGGAAAAGCGCAACTGGAGGCACAACTCGACGAGTTCGCGCAACGGCACCCGGTCATACGGGTGGCGCGCATCCGGCCGTGTGCCGTCGTGCAGGCCGACGCCGCCGCGGAACTGGGCGACTGGTTGTTCGGCCGGTGGCTGCCGCGCGCGGTGCTCGGCCGCCGCGGGGTGCCCGTCCCGCTGTGGAACGGACTACGCCTGCAGTTGGTGCATGCCGAGGACGTGGCCGTCGCCATCGGCTCGATTATCGAGCAAGGTGCCGGCGGCGCGTTCAATCTCGCCGCCGACCCCGTGCTCACCGCGGCCGACCTGGCCGCGACGTTCGGTGGCTTCCGGCTCGCCGTCCCGCACCGCGTGCTGACCGCCGGCGCCGGCGTGAGCTGGCGGCTGGGTTTGCAGCCGCTGCACCCCGCCTGGCTGCGATTGGCCGACCGGGCCTGCCTGCTCGACGCGGAGCGGGCCGGGCGCGAACTCGGCTGGCGGCCGCGATACGACGCGTCCGCCGCCTGCGCCGAACTCGCCGCGGCGATGCGCGCCCGACGGGCCGGCCCCAGCGCGCCCCTCGCGCCGCAACCTCCTGCTCTCCGTGTGGGCAGACCGACCCACCAGAGCCAGCGTTCATCCACCCGGGTCCCGGTGGCTACCGGAGCCGAGCCGCGGACCGGCGGGTCAGCCCGGGGAGCGGGGGGAGCGCCCGGCGGCGAGGGCGGCGAACCGCTGGAGTGATTCCCGGTTGCGCGGTGCCAGCGCCAGATCCTGTACCGGACCCGGGAGGAGTTTCGCGGGACCGCGGACTACGCGTTCGGTCATCGTCACTTCGGTGCGGTCGGGCGCGAGCTCGGTGAGGTCGAGCCGGATATAGGCCGCGCCCGCCGGCCAGAGCCGGGCCTCGAGCTCGAGCCGGTGTGGCGCGTCGACCGAGCGAACTTTCGTGGTGTCCTCCCGGGCCAGTGGCCAACCGCCCACGCTGTGATGGATCCGGGTGCCCACCTGCGGCCAGCCGGGGTCGACCTTGCGGATATGCGAAGCACCGACCACCCACAGTCCGTACAGCCAGCCGTCGGCGAGGACCGCGAACGCGTCCTGCACAGGTACCGGTATCTCCACACTCGGTTCCGCCGCCATTGCTCCTCCGATCCTCCGAACCCACCTCGGCCACCGGGGCGCGGCCTCCTGCCCAGCGAATGCGGGCGCGTTACCCGGGATCGGCGGCACGAAACACCGGTTCCGCGGGGCGCGCTGTTCGGCCGCGCGGGTTTGCCGGGCGGCGGGCGGGGCATCCGGCGGGCAGGCCGGAGCGGGACCTACCCGCTTCGGCGGCCCGGAGGAAAGGACGAGCCAGTGCCGAACCGCGACCTCCCCACCACCCCGACCGCCCGCTCGCCGGTACAGCTCGCCGCCACTGTGGTCGGCGCGGTCTTCTTGCTGGCCGGAGTGCTCGGCTTCATACCCGGGTTCACCACGGACTATGGGGATCTCGCGTGGGCGGGGCCCGATTCCCGGGCTCAGTTGCTCGGCCTCTTCACGGTGTCGGTGCTGCACAACATCGTGCATCTGGCATTCGGTATCGCCGGTCTGATCGCGGGCGGGCGACCTCGGCCGGCCCGGGCCTACCTCCTGGTGGGCGGTGCCATCTATCTGCTGCTGTGGCTGTACGGGCTGATCGTCGATCAGCACAGCGCCGCCGACTTCGTGCCACTGGACACCGCCGACAATTGGCTGCACTTCGGCCTCGGCGTGGGCATGGTGCTGCTCGGAGTCGTGCTCCCTCGGCACAGTGACGATGTGGGGCGCCACCTCTCCGATCGGCAGCCGGGCATCATCGAATAGGCGCGAGAACAGTGAGTGGAGCGACGATGACGAACCGTACCCGCACCGACCGGGCGCACCGTGTGGGCGGCCGGTGAGATGGAGGGTCCCGTTTCGCCCGTGGTGATCGGTGTGGTGGCGGACCCGGATCTGCCGGTGCGGCTGGCTCGGGAGCTGGTGCAGAGCCTGCCCGCGGAACTCGCTCGCCGCGGTGACCCGTCGCGGTGGCAGCTCGAGGTCCTCGACGACCCGTTCGAAGCCATGTATCCCGATCTGGAATATCTGATCGACAAAGCCGGACGACATGTCCGCGATACCGCGTGGGATCTGGCACTGTGCCTGACCGATGTACCGATACGCAGTGACGGGGACATTCTGCTGCTGAGCGCGGATCTGCGGCACCGGGTGGCTCTCATCTCGCTCCCCGCGCTCGGCGGCCTCGGGATACGGCAGCGGTTACAGAAGCTGGCGGCGGTGATCGTCGCTGCCCTGCTGGCCCCGGATCGGGCCGCGGCGGAGGCGGCGGTCGACGAGGCGGCGGCCCACGTCCGCCGGGCCCGGGTGCGGATCGATCCCGAAGACGCGGGTGTGCGGGTGGTGCGCGACCGGGCTGTCGGCTATCCGGCGTTGTTCGCGGGCATGGTGCGGGCGAACAGGCCCTGGCGGCTGTTCGTCGGACTGTCCACGGCGCTGGGTAGCGCACTGGCCGGTACGGCGTTCGGAGTGCTGTACTCGAGTATCTGGCAACTGGCGGACGCGATGGGCACCCTGCGCCTGGCCGCCGTGGCGCTGGCGTCGGTGCTCGCGTTGACCGTGTGGATCGTGGCCGGGCACGGACTCTGGGAGCAGCGCGGTGCCGGGGAGCCGGCCCGCGGGCACGACACCGCTGTGCGTAACGCCGGAACCGCCGTGACAGTGGGTCTCGGCGCCGGCGTCGTCTTCGCCGTACTGTTCCTGCTGACCCTGGTCGCGGTCTGCGTGGTGATCCCGCCGTCCTATCTCGCGAGCGTGCTCGGCGGTCCCGTCGGTGTCGACGAGTACCTCACGATCGCCGTGATGGCCAGTGCGCTGGGTACGGTGGCGGGCGCCGTCGGATCCGGATGGGAGGACGACATCACCGTCCGCAAGGCGACATACGGTTACCGCGAACAGGAACGCCGCGGCCTGGTCGACCGGGGCGACCGGCCGGGGCGGACCTGAAGGCACGGCGCGGTGCCCGAGCGCGGACCGCCCCGGCGGCATTCCTCAGAGGATCGGATTCCCGCCGGTTACCGCGACCCGCGCGCCCGAGACGTAACTGCCGTCGTCGGAGGCGAGCAGGACATAGACAGGAGCCAGCTCGGCCGGCTGGCCCGCCCGCCCGAGCGGCGTGCTGTCGCCGAACGCGGTGACCTTCTTGTCGGGCATGGTCGACGGGATCAGCGGGGTCCAGATCGGCCCGGGGGCGACGCTGTTCACCCGAATCCCCCGCTCGCCCAGCAGCTGCGCGAGGCTCGCGGAGAAGTTGGCGATACCGGCCTTGGTGGCGGCGTACGGCGCCAGGGTGGGCGAGGGCGAATCGGAGTTCACCGAGGAACTGCCGATGATGGAGGCGCCCGGGCGCATATGCGGTAGCGCGGCCTTCACCAGATAGAAGTACGCGCCCATATTCAATTTCCAGGTGTAGTCGAACTCTTCGTCACTGATCTCCTCGATCGTCTCGTGCGTCATCTGATAGGCGGCATTGCTGACCAGCACGTCGATCGTGCCGAACGCGCCGGCGGCGCGCTCGATCACCGCCCGGCAGTGGGCCGGGTCGGACAGATCGCCCGGCACCAGGATCGCCTTGCGGCCCGCTTCCTCGACCAGGGCGCCCACTTCCGCGGCATCGTCGTGTTCGTCCAGGTAGGAGATCAGCACATCGGCGCCTTCCCGGGCGAAGGCGATGGCGACCGCCCGGCCTATACCGCTGTCCGCGCCGGTGATCACCGCCGACTTGCCGGTGAGTTTGCCGCTTCCGCGATAGCTCTTCTCACCACAATCGGGGATCGGTGTCATCACGGACTGGATGCCGGGCACCTGTTGCTGCTGTTCCGGGAAACCCATGCTCTTGCTCCTTTCACGGCACGCGGCGGTCACCACCGCGGTGGTGTGGGTGATCGAGGTCCGGGTTACCGGACCGAGCCGTTCGAAACCGGGTGGGCCGAATCGGTACACCGGGGGCGCCGGGGGCGCCCCCGGCGCGCCACGGAGTGCGTGGCCGTACCGGCCGCGCCGGGAGGTTTGCTGGTCGCCGTGGCCACAGCGCCGGCCGGGCGTGCCGCCGCCCCCGCTCTCCCGGTTCTGCCGGGCGTCGTGTGCGCCGCTGGCGCGCAGCGGGTCTCGATGGCCCGGCCGTTCGGGGTCGCGGCCGGCCGGCACGCCTGTGCCGGAAGGTGTCGTACCCCGCTGCTACCGTGCGATTGTCGTGCGAAAAGCGTTGTGTCTCAGTTCTACCGTGCTCGTGGTCGCGTACTCGCCGTCAAACCTGTTGGTTCGTCCATCCTTCCGGGCCTAGGCGGAGCGCGCGAAAATAATTACACTCGGCGTCAGGCTCTGGCTACGAGCCTGGGCGCACGGGTCGGGTAGCTGGAAGGTGTCGGTGTGGGTATCGAGCTTGTTCCGGGAGTGCAGGGTTCACCCGATCGGGCCGGTCACGGAAGCGACCGGACCCGGATACACGCCGGTTCGGCTCCGCGGTCCGGAGGGCAGTTCGGCCGGACCCGTGACGACTCGTTCACCCGGCCGCACGGCGCCGGCCCCGGAGAGGAAATCGAGTGGGAACTGTCGGGCTCCGCGGGGGAAGCGGGAACACCTCGCGAGCGTGGATCGGTCAGAACTGGAAACGCTCATGGGCAACGAAGCTCCGGACCGCCCCGTGGCTATGGCGGACTATCTGAACGCTGATCCCACCACGACGACCGTCTCGTCGTTCGTCGTCGAGGCGCGTCGGCGCGGGGTCGATCCGTCTCCGTTACTGGATGCCGATTTCCTTCTCCGCGGCGAGGACTAGATCGCTCGGCCGGAGGCCGAACACCTTGCAGATCTTGTACATCTGTGCCATCGTCATCGCCCGTTCGCCCCGCTCGAGCCGGATGATGGTCTTCTTGTTGTAACCGGTCTTCTCGGCGAGCGCTTCCTGACTCCAACCGCGCCGCGCCCGCATCGCGCGGACCTCCGCGCCCAACGCCGCGTCCAGCCGTGCCTCCTCGGTGGTCGCTTCCTCCGACTCCGCGGGCGTCGCATTCATGTCGACCATTCTGGGATCGGGCAGGGTCTGAATCAAGTGCCCGACAGTTTCGGGTCCGCGGCGGAATACCGAATTCATGGTGTACGAAAACGGCCCAATAGTGACTGAAAAAGGTTGAAAAGAGACCAAATAAGGACTACGGTGAAGAGAGCGGTTATCTATCACCGCAGTTCACGCCCCCGCAGCGCCGGTCGCGTCCGCACCGGTGAACACGGCCGGCCTCCCGGGGCGCCGACGACGATCGGCGCGAGGACAGGAGGGTCCGATGGCCTGGAGCGGAGACCCGGTATGGCTGGCCGATGTGCTGCGTGGCGCCGGCCTGGCGGTGATCGAACACGACGGCTGGCGCGAACGCGGCCACGGCGACTTTCTCGACATCCGCGGTGTGCTGTGTCATCACACCGGCGGAGGGGGTCCGAACGACTGGCGCATCGTCCAGGACGGCCGCCCCGATCTACCCGGCCCGCTCGCCCAGTTGGTGCTCGAGAAGGACGGCACCTACCGGGTGATCGCCGTCGGCGTCTGCTGGCACGCCGGGCGCGGGAGCTGGCCGGGCTGGCCGACCGACAACGCGAACTATCACACCATCGGCATCGAAGCCGTGTCGCGTGGCACGCCACCCTGGGATTGGACGCCGGCTCAGCTCGACGCCTACAAGCGCGGCTGCGCCGCCCTGCTCCGGCGGATCGGTCGTGGCGCGGGGGATTGTGTTGCGCACCGCGAGTACTCCAGTGAAGGAAAGATCGACCCGGCGGGGCTGGATATGAACGCCTTCCGCCGGGACGTACAGGCGCTCCTCGACGGAAAGGGCGACCAGATGGCGTTTCTGGAAGAGAAGATCACCAATTATCACGGTGAGCAGGTCACCGTGGGGACTCTGCTGCACTACCTGGACAAGCATGTCGGGCTCACCCTCGATCAGCTCTCCGGTGCCGGGACCGCCCGTGGGGCGAACTTCCCCGGCTGGGATTTCTTGGGCGACCGGACCACCGCCGAGGCGCTGGGCGTCATCGGCGCGGCCCTGAAGATTCCCGGATTCCGCGATCCGGCCACCGACGAACGCGCCTGAGAAAGGACGCGACAACCCCCGCCGCAGTTGGGAGGACAGCATGATCAGCGAAGTGGCTTCTGTCCTCGGCGGTCTGGTCACCGGCGTCGGCGGGGTGTGCGCGGCCGGAATATTCGGCCGGCGTAAACGACGGGCCGACGCGGTCCAGGTGCTCACTCAGGCCGCCGCCCAGATGGTCGAGCCGTTGTCGCGGCAACTCGCGGCGATGACCGCCGAACTCGAAGCACACCGACGGATCGTCGCCGACGCGGAACGGCGCTGCCGCCTCGCCGCCCCCCAGCACGCCAGCTGGGACATCGTCGTCCGCTCCTCGCTGCTCGATCTGGGCGTCGATGTGCCGCCACCGCCGCCGCTCACCAGGGAGATCGGCGAATGACGCAGCGGGGAGTCCCGGCGAACCGGCCGAAGGGTATCGCCCGGCCTGAGCGGACCCTCGGCCTCCGCCGCGGGGCGGTGAGACGATGACCCGGCCACGCGGCCAGGTGATCATCACGGTGGACGCGGTGAGCCCGATCAACAGCGGGGAGCCAGGCGCCGTGGACGAGTCCGGTCGGGTCCGCCGCGACGAACAGCGCGTCGACACGGGTTCCGGCCGGCGGGGGACCCGCAGTCAGTGCGCCGCGAGGGCCCGGTCCGCGGGCGCCGCGGTGATCCGACCCAGCGCGGTGACCAGGACCAGCGCGGCGACCACCGGAATACAGGCGAGGAGGACGATCGTGGTGGTTGACGCGCCGAGCGCGATGAGCGCGCCTCCGATGATCGGTCCCAGTACCGAGCCCAGCCGTCCCATGGACGACGCCCAGCCGACCCCGGTGGCGGCGGTGCGGTCGGGGTACAGCGAGACCGCGAGCGCGGCCTGCCCGATCATGCCGGCCTGCAGCCCGAGGCCGACCCCGCCGAACACGATGAGCAGCAGCGCCTTGTCCGCGCCGAGGAAGCCGGAAACGATCAGGAAGACCACGGCCGCGACGGTGGTGCCCGCCAGCACCGAGGTCATCCGCAGGCGCAGTGCGCCCAACATGAGCACCCCGGCGCCGATGATGCTGCCGACCCCCAGTGCCGCCGACCCCAGCGGGGCCAGGCCCTTGCCGAACCCGTAGCTGGTGAGCAGGGTGGGCAGCCACGACGAGAAGATGTAGTACACCGAGAAGGTGAGGAAGGAGAACCCCCACAGCAGAACGGTCCGCGTGTGGACGCCGGGGTCGAAGAGCCGGGCCACCGAAGCGCTGTGTTTGGCGGCGGCGGGTTCGGTTGTGCCGATGACCTGCTCTTCGTCGGGCAGGCTCAGCCACAACAGCGGGAACAGGACGGCGGAGGCGAGCGCACCGACGATGAATACCGACTGCCAGCCGTAACCGCTCACGAGTCTGCTGCCCAGCAGGCCCGCGATCAGCGCGCCCAGGGAGATCCCCATGGTGACGAACACCGCGATGGATTGCCGGTAGCGGGCCGGATTGAGGGCGGTCGCGTGGGCTACGGCCGCGGGCAGGACCGCGCCGAGGCCGAGCCCGGTGACCAGCCGCAGGGCGGTCAGCTCCCAGATGGACGTCGCGGCGGCGGTGAGCAGCGAGCCCACGGTGAACAGGAGTACGGCGGCGAGAATGACCCGCCTGCTCCCGAACCGGGCGACCAGTTGGCCGACCGCGATATACCCCAGGGCGACGCCGAGGCTGGTGATCGAGAGCGCCGGCGTGAAATGCGCCGCGGGGACACCCCAGTCCTCGGACAGCGCGGGTATCGACAGGCCCAGGGCGATCGTGTCGTAGCCGTCGAGTACGACGGCGACGAAGGTCAGCGCGAGCACGACCCGGTTCGGGCGGGTGACGGTGCTCGCGGTTACGGCTGCGGGGGGTCCGCTCACGGTGGAGTCCTCGGCAATAGTCGGCGCGGGGCGCGTGATCGATGGGGTGGACCGCAGTGCGGTCGTGCGGGAGGAGGCCCGGTGCCTCGACCGCTACGGTCGGGCCCGGTTCGGGATGGGGACGGGGGCCATGGGGTGCTTTCGGTTCAGGGATGTGCAGATGTGGTCGGGCGGTCGTCTCCGCCGGGATGGCTCGGCGCCAAGGCATGTGTAATCGCTTAGCGCTAAGACGTCAATGGGCGATAAGCCTCTCGGCGCCTTCACTCCGGCTGTTTTTGCGGACGAAAACGGCGGAGACGCAGGTCACAGCCTCGGTGACGCCGGTCACGAACATCGAAAAAATTTTCGGCCGCAGGTGTCGGTCCGGGCGCTGTGCTCTCCCGGAGGCGTCGGTCGCGGTGCGTACTACGGTATCCGGAACGCACGCCCCGCTGCGCGGGCGCCAGCCGAGCTCGACCGAACTGGAGGCTCCCCGGATGAAGGGCCCGATCCCGCTACCGATCGTGCTGCTCGGCTACGGACCGGTCGCGCGGAACTACGCCGCCGTGCTCCGTGCCCGCCATGCCGAATTCCGCGGCCGGTACCTGGTGGACCCGTACCTCGTCGCGATTCGCGCCCGCGACGGGCAGATCCGTACCCCCGACGGCGGCGCGCCGCCCGATCGGAACCGCTGGCCGGCCCGCACATCGATCGAGGACTTACTGGCGGACACCGCCCCCGCCGTCGTCGCGCAGGCCGTTCCGTCACACCCGGACAGCGCGGCGGAAGCGCTCGCCGACGGGCTCGCCGCGCTCGCCGCGGGGGCGCATCTCGTGACGGCGACCAAAACGCCGCTGCTGTCCGGGTGGTCCCGATTGCACACGGTGGCCGTCCGATACGGGCGGGGCGTCCGGATCTCCGGTGCGACGGGCGCGGCGCTGCCCGCCGGCGACCTCGCCCGTGCCGGGCTGCGCGGTTTCGAGGTCGCGGAGGTGCGTGGCTGCGTGAACGGCACGGCCGGTTTCGTTCTCGACCGGCTCGGCGAGGGCGTGGCCCCGGCCACCGCCCTCGCGCTGGCCCGGGATCGCGGGATCGCGGAGGCGGACGCCACGGCGGACCTGTCCGGGGTCGATGCCGCCACAAAATTTCGTCTGCTGGCCGGTCTCCTCTGGGGGTGGGATGTGGCAGCGTGCCGGGTCGAGACGGAACCGATCACCGACGGTACCGCCGCCCGGGCCGTGGCCGCTCACGCGCGGGCGGCCGTGCTCCGGCATATCGGGTGGGCCCGCGCCGATGACCCCGGCCGGGTGGTCGTCGCCCTGCGGGAGTTCCCTCGGACGGCCGCGCCCTTCGGTGTCCTGACCGGGCCCGAGAAGGCGATCCAGTTCCGATGCGGCGACGCCGGCGACATCACGGTGTCCGGGGGCCGGTCGAGTCCGCTCGGCGCGGCACTGGCGATGATCAAGGACACCCTCGCGCTCGCGATCGACCCGGCGGCCGGGATCGGCTGACCGCGCGCCGCCGCGGCTCACCGATCGTCGAGCAGCCGGTACAGCGTGGCGCTGACGGCGGTGGTCGTGATCTCCGCCGCGAACTCCGGGTCGCCGTGGGCGTCGAGCAGGACCGCCTGGGTGAACAGCGGGCTCAGATGCGCGGCGACCGTGCGCCGCAACTGGTCCGGCGGCGTACCTGTGCCGCCCGCTGCCGACCAGAGGGTGGCGGTGACGGTGGCGAACAGCTCGTGCAGTGCGCGCAGATTCTCGTCGTGCGCAGCGGCCAGCAGGGGCGGTAGCCGCCGGGTGCGCAGATGCCAGATGATCCGGCCGGCGGCGGCGGTCTGCCGGTGGACGCGGCGGGCCAGTTCGGCCAGCCAGTTCTCCCACTCGGCCCCGTCGTAGTGCGGGAGGGATTCGAAGAAGTCGGCGTAACCGGCGGCGAGGGCCGCCCGGATCAGCTTTTCCCGGGTGGCGAAATGGCGGAAAACGGTGCGGCGCCCGACCTCGGCGTGGGCGGCGATCTCCTCGACGGTGATATCGAGACCGTGCTCGGACATCGCCCGCTGCGCGGCGGCGACGATCGCGTCGGTCGTCACCCGCACTTTCTTCAGCTGCATCGAACTGCGCTGGTCGGTGGTGCCGGTCACGTTTCCCGCTCTCTCCTTGACGCGCCACAGTGTCGCTCCGACACTTGAGAGTGTCAAATGACACTCGTGAGTGCCACCTACGAGAGTTCGAAGGTGAGTCCGATGTCGACCGATACGCGCGAATCCCGGCTCGAACACCGCATCGCGGAGCTGTACCGCACCGACCGGCAGTTCGCCGCGGCCCGGCCCGACCCGGCGGTGACCGCACGAGCGGAGAGACCGGGCGCGCGGCCCTTCGAGGTCGCCCGGACCGTCATGCAGGGATACGCACGGCGTCCCGCGGTCGGCCAGCGCGCGGTCGAATTCGTCACCGATTCACAGACCGGGCGCACCTCGGCGGTACTACTGCCCCGATTCCACACCCTGACCTACGGCGAAGTCTGGGACCGGGCCGGCGCGCTCGCCGCGGCGCTGGCCGGCGACCCGGTGCGGCCCGGTGACCGGGTGTGCGTCCTGGGATTCTCCAGCGTCGACTACACGCTCATCGATCTGGCGCTGGTACGGCTGGCCGCGGTGGCGGTGCCGCTGCAGACCAGCGCGCCGATCGCCCAGTTGCGGTCCGTCGTCGCCGAGACCGCGCCCACCGTGCTCGCCACGAGCATCGACCACCTGGACACCGCCGTCGACCTGGTGCGTACCGGACCCGGCCCGGGCCGGCTGATCGTGTTCGACTATCACCCGCAGGCCGACGACCAGCGAGCGACCTTCGATGCCGCGGTGGCGCGACTGTCCGCCGCGGGCAGTCCGGTACGCGTCGACGACCTGGCCGAGGTCATGGCCCGCGGTGCCGCACTGCCGCCGCCGCGGATGCCGCCCCCCACCGAAGCCGACCCGCCGGCCCTGCTGATCTACACCTCGGGAAGTACCGGTGCACCGAAGGGCGCCGTGATCACCGAGCGTCTGGTGGCCGACCAGTGGCGCGCCGCGACCAGCGAACGGTGGGGTCAGCCCGCCACCGAACCGGCCATCGCACTCGGTTTCATGCCGATGAGCCACATCATGGGACGCGCGATCCTGTCCATGACGCTGGCCCGGGGCGGCACCGTCTTCTTCGCCGCCCGGAGTGATCTCTCGACGCTGCTGGACGATCTCGCGCTGGTCCGGCCCACTCAGCTCGCCTTCGTGCCCCGGATCTGGGAGATGCTGTTCCAGCGGTTCCGTGGCGAAGTGCAGCGTCGTGCCGCCGCCGGCGCCGACCCGGCGACACTGGAGGGGGAGGTCCGCACCGAGTTCCGGGAGAATGTGCTCGGCGGCCGCTTCCTCGCGGCGACGACGGGTTCGGCGCCCATCTCGGGGGAGCTGAGGACGTGGGTCGAAGGCCTGCTCGACTTCCATCTCGTCGACGGCTACGGCTCCACCGAGGCCGGAAGTATCGCCGTAGACGGCCGGATCCGCCGGCCGCCGGTGCTCGATTACGAACTCGTCGACGTCCCGGAGCTGGGATACTTCCGGACCGACCGGCCGTATCCGCGCGGTGAGCTGGTGATCCGCTCGGAGGCACTGATACCCGGTTACTACAAGCGCCCGGACGCCACCGCCGAGGTGTTCGACGCCGACGGCGCATACCACACCGGCGATATCTTCGCCGAGGTCGGCGCCGACGAACTCGTGTATCTCGAGCGGCGCAGTTTCGTGCTGAAGCTCTCCCAGGGCGAGTTCGTGGCAGTGTCCACGGTGGAGGCGGCGCTCGCCGAGAGTCCGTTGGTCCGGCAGATCTACGTCTACGGCAACAGCACCCGCTCCTATCCGCTGGCGGTGGTCGTGCCGACGGAAGAAGCCGTCGAACGGACCCGCGGCGATATCGAGGCTTTGCGGCCGCTGCTCGCCGAATCACTACGGCAGGTGGCGAAATCGGCCGGTCTGCAGTCCTATGAGGTCCCGCGCGACCTGCTGGTCGAGACCAGCCCGTTCACTCCGGAGAACGGGCTGCTCACCGGTATCCGCAAACTCGCCCGCCCGGCGCTGAAACAGCGTTACGGGCCTCGCCTGGAGCAGCTCTATGCCGATCTGGCCGCGGCCGAGGCCGACGAATTGCGCGCACTGCACCGCAGCGGGGACCGGCCGACGGTGGAAACCGTGATCCGCGCGGCCGGCGCGCTCCTGGGCTCGGCCACCGGCGATCTGCGCGCGGACGCGCATTTCACCGACCTCGGCGGTGATTCGCTGTCGGCCTTGACCTTCGCGCAACTGCTGCGGGAGATCTTCGATATCGAGGTGCCGGTGGCGACGATCATCGGCCCGGCCACCGACCTGCGCGCGCTCGCCGATTACATCGACGAGCAGCGGCGCGGCGGTCACCGGCCGACCTTCGCGTCGGTGCACGGCGCCGGTGCCACCGAGGTGTATGCGCGCGATCTGACCCTCGACGAGTTCCTCGACGCTGCAACGCTCGCGTCCGCGCCGGGGCTCCCGGCGCCGAGCGGGCCGGCGCGGACCGTCCTGCTGACCGGCGCCACCGGGTTCCTGGGCCGCTATCTGGTGCTCGAATGGCTGCGCCGGCTGAACGACACCGGCGGGACACTGATCTGCCCGGTCCGGGCGCAGGACGACGTGGGCGCCCGGGCCCGGCTGGACGAGGTGTTCGAGTCCGGTGATCCGGCGTTGTCCGCCCGCTACCGGGAATCGGCCGCCGGGCATCTCGAGGTGATCGCCGGCGACAAGAGCGCGCCTCGTCTCGGCCTGAGCCGAGCCGTGTGGGACCGGCTGGCGGATACGGTCGATGTGATTGTGGATCCGGCCGCGCTGGTCAATCACGTGCTGCCCTACCGTGAGCTCTTCGGCCCCAACGTGGTGGGGACGGCGGAGCTGATCCGCCTCGCACTGACCACCAGGCGGAAGCCGTACACCTACATCTCGACCATCGGCGTCAGTGATCAGATAGATCGGGCGGCGTTCACCGAGGACGCCGATATCCGGGTGATCAGCCCGCGCCGAGCGCTCGACGGCGGTTACGCCAACGGGTATTCGAACAGTAAGTGGGCGGGCGAGGTCCTGCTGCGGGAGGCCGCCGACCTGTGCGGTCTGCCGGTCGCGGTGTTCCGCTGCGATATGATCCTCGCCGATACCGCATACGCCGGTCAGCTCAATCTGCCCGATATGTTCACCCGATTGGTCCTGAGTGTGGAGGCCACCGGGACGGCGCCGGGCTCCTTCTACGAACTCGATGCCGAGGGCCGGCGGCCGCGCGCCCATTACGACGGGCTCCCGGTCGGTTTCATCGCCGAGGCGGTCGCCACCCTCGGGGCCCGGGCCGGTTCCGGTTTCCGGACCTATCACGTGATGAATCCGTACGACGACGGCGTCTCGCTGGACACCTACGTCGACTGGCTGATCGATGCGGGGCACCCCATCGAACGGATCTCCGGCTACGACGCCTGGTTGCAGCGTCTGGAGACCGCGGTCCGGGCGCTACCGGACCGGCAGCGCCGGTATTCCCTGCTGCCGCTGCTGGACAACTACCGTAAACCGCAGCAGGCGGTGCGCGGATCCATCGCGCCGACCGAGCGGTTCCGGGACGCGGTCCGGCACGCGGAAATCGGTGCCGACAAGGACATTCCGCATGTGACACCGGAAATGATCGTCAAGTACACCACCGACCTCGAGCTGCTCGGACTGCTCTGAATCCCGGCCGGCCGCGACGCGGGTGCCCGGCCGGCGCGACCGCGCCACTTCGAGCACCGGACCGCCGGGAACATTTTTCCGATACTCGGCGGGACCGCCCGGCGGATAGTGAGGGTCGACCGGATACCGCGAGCCCTGGGCCGCCCGGATCGACCCCCACCGAACTGCTGACGAGAGGACACCCGTCGTGACGAACCCACCCGAGCCCACCCGGTTACAGAGCGCCCTGGACGATATCCACCGAGCGGGCGTGCCCGGCGTATTCGCCGAGGTACGGGACAGCGAGCGGATATGGCGCGGCGCGGCCGGGGTCGCCGATACCGTGACCGGCCGGCGGGTCACGGCGGATATGCGGCACCGTGTCGGCAGTATCACCAAAACGTTCACCGCCGCGGCGGTACTGCAGCAGGTGGAGCGCGGGCTGGTCGGCCTGGACACCTCGATCGGCCACTACCTGCCGAAGCTGGTCCCCGGCGCCCGCGGTGACGCCGTGACGGTCCGGATGTTGATCAACCACACCAGCGGATTGGCCGAATATCTGCCGTACGCCTACCCGTCCCTGGCCACCTTCCCCGCCGTGGCCGATACGCGGCCCGACAGCCTGGAAGAGAACCGGCACACGCGGTTCGACCCCCTCGAACTGATCGCGCTGGGGGTCTCCGCCCCCGCGGTGGGGACGCCGGGTGGTATCCCGGGCATCTACTCCAACACCAACTATCTGCTCCTGTGCCGGCTCCTGGAACTGGTGACCGGCACGACCGCGGAAAAGTGCATCACGGCCGATGTCATCGAGAAAGCCGGACTGCGAAACACCGAACTCCCGGAGGGGAGCCGGATCGACGGGCCGCATTCGCGGATCTACGAGGCGTGGTTCGGCATGCTCGAGCCGCCCCGCGACTACAGCGATTTCGATATGTCGTGGGTGGGGCCGGCGGCTTCGCTGATCTCGACGGTCGCCGACCTGAACCAGTTCTTCGGCCTGCTGCTCGCCGGCGAGATCGTGGCGCCCTCGTCGCTGGCGCAGATGCAACGCACCGTCCCGGTCATCTCCTTCGAGGGTAAGACGCTCGAGTACGGCTTGGGACTGCACCGCATCGAGGTCCCCGGACGCGGAACGTTCTGGGGTCACGACGGCTCGGTCTGGGGCGCCGGAGCGATATCGATGACCCGCGCCGACGGCGCCCGGCAGTTCTCGGCGGCGATCAATCTGCAGCGCTGGAACCGGCTCGACGAGCGCGGTAGGCCGCAGCCGCATCCCATCGATGGCGCGTTGGCGGCTTTCTACCGGCTCGTGATGTGAGCGCGGGGGCCGGCGGCGGAGCGTTCGCGCTCGCCACCGGCCCCGACGCGGCGTGGGTCGCTCCCGGACGGTGTCCGGGCATGGTTGTATGAGGGCGAGCCGAACCGGAAGGAGCCGGAGAGCGCTGTGACCGACGAGAAGCAGGCAGCACACCGTGCGCTGGTGGACAGCGTCCTGACCGGCGCGGGGAGCGCGTCTGTCGAACAGCGGGCACGAGCTTTCGCCGGCGGCGGTCTCCCACCACCGGTGGACGCCTTGCTGGGCAAGGTCGTCACCCGGCCCGGCCGGATCACCGATGCGGATTTCGGTTCGGCGAAGGCCGCGGGTTTCAGTGAGGACCAGCTCTTCGAACTGGTGATATGCGCCGCGGTCGGCCGCTCGGCCCGGCTGTACGAGGCCGGGCTGGCCGCTCTGGCCGCCGCCGACGCCGGTGCGGCCGAGTAATGCGTCTCGACATTCTCGACCACGGTTACCGCCGGAGCGTCAAGCTGCTGTTCGGGCTCATCCGGGTGTTCTCCGGACACCCTCCACCCGATGCCGCCAAACTGACCTTCTACCGGCCCGCCTTCTACGGGACCGCGGCGAAGAAGTTCACCCAGGAGGCGATGCGCGGGCCCTCGGCGTGGTCGGTCGCCGACCGCGAATTGATGGCGGCCTATGTTTCGCAGGTGAACGGGTCGGCGTTCTGCCTCGGCGCGCACACCGCGACCGCCGGCCGGGCGTACCACGACCCCGCGAAGGTGCGCGCGGTGCTCACCGACCTCGACACGGCCCCGATCGACGACGGACTCCGCGCCACCCTGCGCATGCTGGGTACCTTGACCGGGGAAGGCGCGGTGAGCGCGGCGGATATGCGTGCGGTGCTGTCCGCGGGAGTCGCGCGCGACCGGGTCGCGGACGCGCTGGCGGTCTGCGCCGCCTTCGACACCACCGACCGGCTCGCCGACGCCTTCGGTTTCGAGGTGCTGAGCCCGGCCGGTTTCGAGGCAGGAGCGAAGTATCTGCTGAAACGCGGGTACCGCTAGCGGCATCGCGTCGTTGCGGTGCCGGTGCGCGGGTCGGGCCGCGACCCGCCCGGCGTGGCCGGTCGGCGCCCGCTGGCAGACTGGGCGGATGGCCCGTTCCGCTGTAGACCGTCCGACACCGGCCGACCTGGCGGCCGCGGCCGGCAAGACGATTCCCGATGTGCTGGCGCCGCAGCTGCGTGTGCTGTTCTGCGGGATCAATCCCGGACTGTGGTCGGGTGCGACCGGCCATCATTTCGCCCGGCCGGGAAACCGCTTCTGGCCCGCGCTGTTCCGATCGGGTTTCACGCCGCGCCTGTTCCGCCCCGACGAACAGGACGCACTTCCGGCGCTCGGGCTGGGGATCACCGATGTGGTCGCCCGCACGAGTGTGAAGGCCGACGAGCTGACGAAACAGGAGCTGCGCGACGGTGGCGCCGCGCTCGTCGACCGCGTGCGCCGGAACCGGCCGCGAATCCTCGCGGTGCTGGGCCTGGGCGCCTATCGCACCGCGTTCGGCCGTCCGCGGACCACCGTCGGGCGCCAGGACGAGACGATCGGCGACACCGAGATCTGGGTACTGCCCAATCCCAGCGGTCTCAACGCCCACTACACCTTGGACGCGCTTGCCGCCGAATTCCGCACGTTGCGGATCGAATCGGAGCGATCGGTCGCGCCCGGTCGCGCTGCCGAGTAACGGCGATCAACCACCGGCGACCGAGGGAATGATCATGACCTCGGTGCCGGCGCGCAGCGGTGTGTCCAGGCCCCGCAGTGTCCGGCATTCGTCGCCGTCGACGTAGAAGTTCACATAGCGGCGTAATTCGCCGCTCTCGTCGCGGAGACGGCGCTCCAGCGCGGGTGACCGCTCCCGCAGCACGTCCAGCACGGTGCGCAGCGTCGCGCCGTCGATGGCGAGTTCCTTGTCTCCGCCGACGTAGGTCCGCAGGGCGGACGGCAAACGCACCTGTGCCATAGCGTTATCCGACCACGCGGGCGCGTACACACAGGACGTCCGGCAGTTTGTCGGCCACCAGCCGCCAGTGCTCGCCCTCGTCGGCGCTGCAGTAGACCTCGCCGTTGCGGGTGCCGAAGTAGATCCCCGCCGGGTCGGCGTCGTCGGCGCACATGGCATCGCGCATGACCGCCGCCCAGAACGGTTCCCGTGGCAGCCCCGCGGTCTGGGCAGACCAGGTCTCGCCGCCGTCGGTACTGCGATAGACGGCGCATTCGGCGTTCGGCGGGAAACGGAATCGCTCCATATCCGCGACCAGCGGGAAGGTGTAGACCACCCCGGGGCGCCGCGGGTGCGCCACGATCGGGAAACCGAAATTCGAGGCCGGTAATCCACCGTCGATCGACTGCCAGCTCGTGCCGTCGTCGGTGGTGCGGAAGACTCCGCCGTGGTTCTGCAGATACATCGTGCTCGGAGTCCCGGCGTCCATGGCGACCTTGTGCACGCACTGCCCCCATTCCGGTAGCTCACCGGGCATGAAATCGGCCGTGACGCCTTTGTTGGTGGGCTTCCAGGAGCTACCCCCGTCGGCGGTCTGATAGACCCCACCGGTCGACATGGCGACCGTGATGCGCTCCGCGTCGGCCGGATGCGGGATGATCGTGTGCAACGCCAGCCCGCCGCCACCCGGCATCCATTCCGGGCGGTGCGGATGCTCCCACAGGCCACGGACCAGTTCGAATGTCCGCCCGGCATCGGTGGAGCGGAACAACGCCGACGGTTCGGCGCCCGCGTAGACCACGTCCGGCTCGGCCGCGGTCGCGGGCGCGATCTGCCATACGCCCCGCAGCGCCGCTCCGGTATCCGACGGGAACGCCAATGGCGCGGCGTCCGGTTCGCTCCACGTCCGGCCGAGATCATCGCTGGTCACCATGGTCGGGCCGAAATGGCTGTCCAGTACTCCGGCGAGGACGCGCGGCGTCGGCCGCCGGGTATCGATCGCGAGTGCTTTCACATCGGCCACGGCGAAACGGGGCGGGCTCACCTCCCAGCTCGACCGGCCGTCGGTGCTACGCGCCAGGAACAAACCCTTGCGTGTCCCGATTCCGAGCAGAACGTCCATCGCCGACCTCCAGGTATCACCGCCACGCCGACGCGTGCGAGCCTACCTCGGGGCTGTGACTGGATTCACCGGATCGCGGCAGGCGAGTCGCGCGCGGCCGGGCCGATCAGTTCTGTTCCGGGCGCCGATCGGCTGTCCGCAAGGTAGCCGCCGGGGACGGGAAAGCTTCGGCATCGGCCGTGGTGGGTCGTGCTGATTCGGCGCCCAGGCCTTTCTCCGCGGCGGTCGCGCGGACCGCGTCGACGACGAGCAGCAGTGCGGCACGCCGGGCCGTGTTGGTGCGGTAGGCCAGCGATACGGTCCGGGTGAGCACTTCGCCCAGGGCGACGATATCCACCCCCGGTGGGCGTAATGCCAGGCCCAGATCCGATACCAGCGTCACGCCCAGCCCGGCCGCCACCATCGCCATGGCCGTCGCCTGCTCCTCCACCTCGTGATCGATTCGTGGTTCGAGCCCGACGGATTGGAACGCCAGCCGGGCCGCATGCCCGAAATGCGACCGGGCGGGCGCCAGGATCCACGGGTGCTCGGCCAGTTCGGCCAGGGTCACACTGGCCGACGGCACGGCCCCGGGCGGGACCGCGGCGTAGATCCGTTCGACCGCGATGACGGCACGCTCCAGGCCGCTGTCCCAGGTCATCGGGTAGTTGGAATATTCGAGTACGAACGACAGATCCAGTGCGCCGTCGCGCACCGCGGCGGCGGTGGCCTCCGGCACGAGTTCACGCGTCCGCACCGAGATACCGGGGTGGGTGCGCGCGAGGGCGCTGAGCGCGTCGGGCAGCAGGCCGGAGGCGACCGACGCCCAGACACCGGCGGTGAGTTTCGCCGTCATGGTCTCGCCCGCGTCCTCGAGGGCCTGGGTCGCCCGCTCGACCGACGCGAGGATCTCCTCGGCGTGCTCGGCCAGCAGCACCCCGAGATCGGTGAGCTGCAACCGGCGCCCCCGCCGCTCGAACAGCCGGGTGCCGACATCGCGCTCCAGCTGGGCGAGCTGCTGGGACACCGCTGATGCGGTGTAGTGCAGTGCGGTCGCGGCCGCCGTCACCGTGCCGCGCCGATGCAGTTCACGCAACATTCGCAGACGGGCCAGCGACAGGTCCATGGTTTCGAGCCTAAACGTTGTGCAGCAACGCTGAACACCGCCGTGAACGAACCGTAAATAGACGAACGCGCGGCCGCGAATGCAGGCTGGTGACACCGGAATCGAGCCATCGGCCGGGACGACGTGGTCCGGACAGGGGATTACGCGCGCCCGGCGCTTCTCCGTGGGTGATGGTGTATCCGGCACGAACACGAAGAGGAGGTGGTTCGTCGTGACGACGATGCAGGACCCGGCAGGGGGCGCCGCGCAGATTACCGCGCAGACAGTACCGGCCGTGCCGCCGGCAGTGACCCTCACCCCCGCGGTCCGTCGTTCCGAGCCGTATATGCGCCTGCACTGGACGGACTCGCGGACGGGCGCGGTCGGTTACCTCGTGGTGCACACTCTGCGCGGTGGGCTGGCCACGGGCGGCACCCGCATGCGGGCCGGCTGTACGGTGAGCGAGGTCGAGGACCTGGCCCGCGGTATGGCCAACAAGACCGCGACATTCGACCTGCCGATCGGCGGGGCCAAGGGCGGGATCGATTTCGACCCCAAGGATCCGCGCGCCATCGAAGTACTGGAAAGATTCTGCGAGGCCATGCGGCCGTGGATCGACTCGCACTGGGTGACCGCCGAGGACCTGGGGGTTCCGCAGCATCTGATCGACGAGGTCTTCGAAAGGCTCGGCCTGGGCCAGAGCTACCACGCCGCGATCCGCCGCGCCGCCGATCCCGCCGCGACCCTGGAACGGGTCCGCCGCGGTCTGAACGCGGCGGTCGAGGGCGGGTTCATGCTGGGCGACGTGATCGGCGGCTACGGTGTCGCGCACGCCTGCCTCGCCGCCGCGGTCTGGTGGGGTCGGGTACCCGCCGAGACCACGGTCGCGATCCAAGGTGTGGGCACCATGGGGGGAGCGGCGGCCTATTACCTCCACGAAGCCGGGATGAAGGTCACCACCGTGGCCGATGCCGCCGGGACCCTGCACTGCGCCGACGGGCTCGACATCCCGGCACTGCTGGCCCTGCGCAACGGGTACGGCGAGATCGACAGGTCCCGGTTGCCGGCGGGTGTCGAGCAGCTGCCGCGGACCACGATACTGGCCGCCGATGTCGACATCCTGGTCCCGGCCGCGATCTCCTACGCGATCACGCCGGACAACTCCTACGATGTCCGGGCCCGGATCGTCGTCGAGGCCGCGAACGCGGCCACCACCCCGGAAGCGGAGGCGATGCTCGCCGCCCGTGGTATCCCGGTCCTGCCGGACTTCGTCGCGAACGCCGGAGCCGTGGCCTGGGCATGGTGGCTGTTGCTCGGCGAGGTCGACGATACGCCGGAGAACTCGTTCGACCGGCTCCGCACCATCATGCACAGCAAGGTCGCCTTGCTGCTGGCGGCATGGGCGGAACAGGGCGTGACCCCGCGCGAGACCGGTCACCGCTGGGCCGACGACCCGCCGCCGCTCACCGGACCGGTCGTCATCCCCTGATCCGGGAAACCCGATCCCGCCGGCCGCCGCACCGTCAGCGGCCGGCGGATACCGGGCGCCGGATCTCGACGGCCCGCCGGGCCAGCCACTGGAAGTCGTCCCACAGCTCCGGTGCGTTGCGATCCACACGGTACTTCTCCACGAGGGGTTGCAGCACGTTCCAGCACGTCCGCAGCGAATCGCCCCAGGAGTCGGCCACGACATCGGGCGGTATGAACCCGCTCCGGCACATGATGCCCACGCAGTCGTAGCTGTGACACACTCGTTCGGCGCGCTGGATGTCCTCGTCCGACCACGACGCGAACTCCTGGAATCGCAGGTGCCGCATCACGAATCGGCGGTCCTGGCGCAGTGATTCGTCCTGGAGCATGTCGTAGACGGCCTTGAAAGCGCTGGCGTAGGTGGTTTTTCGCATTTCGACCACCTGCCACACGACGAGTACCGCGGCGACCAGGGCGATCAGCGCTGTCGCTACGCCGGCTGCCGCCGCGACCGCAGACGAGTCCATCCGGCACACCCCATATCACCGACGGCAGAACCGCCTCGAGCGTAACCGATGCGTTGCCGGTCCGCAGTGCCCGGTATCCGGTTCCGAATCGGCGAACGCCATTCCGGCGCAGGTCGTCTCGGGCTCACCGCCGAGTGGTCTCGGTCCACGGTTCCGGCGCGGTGCCCGGCAGACCTGCCGCCGGTGCTCAGGTGTCGGTATCGCGGTAGACGACGATCGGACGATCGGCGCGGTGCAGCAGATTCTGGCTGGTGGACCCCAGCAGCGCGCCGCGGAATCGACCCCAGCCCTTACTGCCCACGATCGCCAATTGCGCGTCATCGAGGGCGTGCAGCAGCTCGCGCGCCGCGGACCCGCGCCGCGAGCGTTCCTCCACTTCCACGTCGGGGAAGTCCTTCCGGTAGGGCGCGATGACGGTCGACAGCGTCTCCGCCTCGGAACGGGCTATCTGCTCCCAGTCGATCACCATCGCCGTCGGGCCCAGGAGTTGTAGCGCCGTGGGAACGGAGTCGCCGACAGCGGTGCTGTCGGACCATACCCGCACCGCGGTGACCGGAACCGAGAACAACCGCGCCCATTCGAAGGCCAGCCGGGTCGCCCCGGCCGACAGCGGGCTCCCGTCGGCGCCCACCACTATCGGGCGGTCGTCGTCGGGCGCGATATGCGCGGTGTCGCCGCGCCATACGGCCACCGGGCATCGCGCGCTGCCGACCACCCGCAGCGCCGTCGATCCCAGCAGCCAGCGTTCCACCATCCCGGCGCCGGTAGCGCCGAGCACGATCAGCGCGGCGTCTTCGGCGGCCCGCAGCAGGGCCGTGGCGGGAGCATCGGTCTCCGCGAGGGAGGTCGTTCGGACACCGGGCGCCCAGTCCCGCAGCGCGGATTCGGTCGTGGCGAGCAGTTCGGCACGGTAGCGCCGGTGCCGTTCGGCCAGTTCGGCGGGATCGAGTGCGATATCGGGCATCGGCCCCGGTGCGGGGGACGAGTGCACCAGGCGCAGGGGAAGGGCGAGCTTGTCAGCGAATCTCGTGGCCCATTTGGCGGCGGCCAACGCGGTGTCGGATCCATCGATACCCACCACGATGTGGCTCGCCGCCGACTTCGCCTGCATCGCACTCCGCCTTTCGTCCCGAGGTTGCCGATCCCCCGCCTGGCACTGCGCGTCCTGGATGTGCACGACGACCACTCGTGGCCACTCCGTCGAGCCCAGGATAGGAGTCGGCACGGAAGCCGAGGCGGGTCGACACGCGGCCCGCGGTCGTTCACCCGCGAGATGCGCGTGGCATGCCGCCCACGCTGCCGCGGGTACCGACCGTGGCTACTCGGTGCCGTCCCGGTCGTCGCCGAGCCCGGCCCGGCGGAAGGCCCGCCGGCTGTGCACGAGGAGTTCCCGCACCGCGGGGCGGGCAGTGTGCTTCCAGATCAGGGCGAGGTAGGCGGCCGTCTCGACGCCCTCGAGGGCGAGAGCGGCGAGCCGGTCGCGGTGGGCCGCGGCCATGGAATCGCTGAGGACGGCGACCGCGAGTCCGCGAGCGGCGAGATCGGCGATGGCGTCGGCGGCGCCGGCCTCGAGCGCGACCACCGGGCGGAGGTCCTGCGTCGCGCAGACGCGGTCCAGCACGGTGCGTACGCCGGTACCGGCGGGCATGCAGACGAGCGGGTGGGCGCACAGCTCGGCGAGGGTGACCCGCTGCCGCGCCGTCAGGGGATGCTCACGGGGGACCGCCGCGACCAGTTCTTCGCGGAGGAGGGGGAGCGCTTCCAATCCGTCGGGTTCGGCGGTCGCCGTACCGATGAGAGCCACATCCAGCGCACCGGCGCGCACGGCCTCGGCGAGCCGGTCGGAATTGTCCTCGAGCAAGGAGATCTCGACACCGGGATGGGCGCGGTGGAAATCGGCGAGTGCGTCGAACAGCGGTGTGACGGTGCAGCCGACCACCATGCCGACGGTGAGCCTGCCCCGGATCAGATCGGTGACCTCGCCGACCGCCTGAGTGACCGCTTCGGCGGCATCGAGGGCGGTGCGGGCGTGTTCGAGAGCGGCTTTTCCCGCCACGGTCAGGGTGGCGGTGCGCGCCGAGCGGTCGAACAGTTCGGCGCCGAGCTCTTTTTCCAGTGCGCGGATCTGGGCGCTGACACCGGACTGGCTGATGTGCACCCGCTGCGCCGCCCGCGTGAAGTTCTGTTCCTCCGCGACCGCGACGAAGTATTCCAGCTGCCTCAGTTCCATAACTGCTGATTCTAGCTTTCAGAAGAACCATCTGTTGGACTTCTGGATATCGCCCGGCCAGGCTGGAAGGCGTCGAATCCACAGCACAGGAGGAAAACGATGCCCGAGTACGAGAAGGCGCTGCGGCCCGAAGACATCACGCGCCTGTTCGTCGAACGATCCAATGCCGGTGACGCGGCGGGAGTCGCCGAACTCTACGAAGAGGACGCGGTCCTGGCCTACCCGCCCGGCAGCCGGACCGTCGGGCGGGCGGCGATCCGCGCGCTGTGGGAGAAGGTGCTGGCCGCCGGATCCCGCTTCGAGCCGGAAGAACCGCTGCCGACGCTGATCTGCGGCGACCTCGCCCTCACCTCGACGCCGCCGAGGGACGGTACCGGTGCCCGCGCGCAGGTCGTCCGGCGCCAGCCCGACGGCAGCTGGCTGCGCGTCCTCGACCAGCCCGAGTTCGTCGCCCCGCCCGCCTGAGCCCGGACAGCTGTTCCGCTAGTTGGTCGTCTCGACCACCTGGGTACCGTCCGCCACCCGGTCGTGCCAGCCCTGTTTGGTGGAACTGGAACCGACCGTGACGGCGATCCCGAGCGCGGCGAAGAACCAGAGCACGCCGCCGATGCAGGGCACCAGGTTGAGCAGCATATAGGCGTTGCGCAGGGCGGATTCCTTGATACTGGGTTTCGCCGCCCCGCCGGAACCGTTGACGTGCAGGCCCAGCAGCTTCTTACCGGGGGTGGAACCGGAGGTCACCTCGAACCCGACGAAGTACAGGAAGGCGAATCCGGCGCCGGGCAGGATCGACACCCAGCCGGGGGTGTGGGCGACCTTGTTCAGCAACCAGAAGAAGATCCCGCCGACGATCGCCGCGACGATCCAGTCGATGAATCGGGCCGCGGCGCGTTTGCCCAGACCGCCGGGGGTGATCCCCGCGGCCGCGGTGAATCGGGGGTCGTATGCTCCGGTGGTCATCGTGTTCCTCCTCGATAGCGACCGCCCCCGGCGGTGTGGGCGCGGTGCCCATCCGGGGGCGGGTTCCACGATCTCATATCTGGTCGTGGCGTTCGATGCGTTCGTCCGCGGTGTGGTTGGGGCCGTGGGGATCCCGGGTTCCACCGCGCTGTCCTTCGCCCCCCGCATCGGCGGCGGCCACGTGCTATGCGGGTGTCCCTTCCGTATGCCGCGGCGGTGCGGTCCGCGGTGTTTCCATGGCCGGCCGGGGCAGCAGGCGTTGCAGGACATCGGTGATCGTGATCAGGCCGACCGGGTCCGCGCCGTCGGCAGGGGTGACGACGGCGAGGTGACTGCGGGTCTCCCGCATGGTGTGCAGGGCCTCGTACACCTTTGTCGCGGAGGTCAGGGTCAGGACCGGACGCATCAGCCGCCGCGCGGTGGTGCCCGGCTCGGCCTGCAGGCTGTCGCGAACGTGGAGGACCCCGTCGATCCGGGTGCCCGCGCGGACCAGCAGGCGCAGATGTCCGGACTCGCGCGCGAGCGCCTGGATGGTCTCCGGGCCGGCGTCCGGGCCGACCGCGGTGGGGTGGGTGCCGGGCCGGACGATATCGGCGACCGTGAGCTGTTCCAGTTCCAGCGCGCTGATGAGATTGCCGTGGTAGCGCTCGTCGAGGGTGCCCACGGTCGCGGAGTGTTCGACGAGATGGCGCAGCGCGGCGGGGTCCTGTCCGGCCTCGACTTCGTCCACCGGGGTCACCCCGACGGCGCGCAGACACCGGTTGGCGGTGCTGTTGAGCGCGGTGAGCAACGGCCGGGTGAACCACATGAAGACGCGCATCGGGACGGCCAGGATCGTGGCCGATTTCTCCGGATGCGCGATCGCCCACGATTTGGGCGCCATCTCACCGACGACCAGATGCAGGAATGTCACCACGATGAGCGCGAGGACGAAGCCGATGACATCGGCGACCCACAGTGGCGCGCCGAGATCCTCGAACAGCGGGGTCAGCCAATGGTGTACAGCGGGTTTGGTGATCGCGCCCAGCGCCAGGGTGCAGACGGTGATGCCGAGCTGCGACCCGGCCAGCAGTACCGACAGCTCCCCGGAACTGCGTAGCGCCGCGCGCGCGGCCGCGCTGCTCGCCGCGGCGTCCTCCAGCCGGTGCCGCCGGGCGGCGATGAGCGCGAACTCGACCGCGACGAAGAACGCGCTCGCCGCGATCAACCCCACCGTCACCGCCGCGACGATCCAGGGGTTACTCATCCGCGGTGTCCTCCGACTCGGGCCGCACGGTGACGAACACCGAGGCGGGCACGTGCTTGTCGACGCGGCGCACGTCGGCGACCAGGAGCCGCGCCGGACGTGGCGGGTCGCTGAGGTAGTCGGCCGGCTCCGCCGGCAAGGGGACGCGAACCCGGTCGCCGACCTCGGGTAGGCCACCGAAGACGCTGATCAGCAGGCCGGCGAGGGTTTCGTGATCCCCCTCGGGCAGGGTCGATTCGAGGAGACGTTCGACCTCGTCGAGGTGGATGTCACCGCGCAGGACCCAGCCCCCGCCCTCGGCGACGATATCGGCGGCGGTGCCCGGATCGTGTTCGTCGGCGATTTCGCCGACGAGCTCTTCGGCGATGTCCTCGACGGTGACGATACCGGCGAAACCACCGTATTCGTCGACGACGAGCGCCATCTCCTCGCGGGCGGCGCCGAGCCGGTCCACCAGTTCTGGCAGCGGCAGCGATGCCGGGACCAGGACCGCGGGGCGCAACCGGGTCTGCGCGGTACCGGCGGGTGCGCTGCCGAGGAGGTCGTGCAGATGGATCACCCCGCGCAGGTCGTCGCTGGAGTCACCGACGACCGGGTAGCGCGTGTGACCCGTGCGCATCCGGGTGAGGACCTCGCGCACCGGATCGTCGATGTGGACCGTGTCGACCCGCGCGCGGGGGATCATGGCGTGTTCGGCGGTGCTGGTCGGGAAATCGAGGATACGGTCGAGCAGCGTGGACAATTCGGCGGGTAGTTCCCCGGAATCCCGGGATGCCGCGACGATGTGCTCGAGGTCGCGGGGAGTGGCCGAATGCTCCACATCGTGCACCGGCTCGATGCGCAGGGCGCGCAACAGCAGGTTCGACGACTGGTCGAAGAGCCGGATCAGCCATCCGAACACCTTCAGGTACAGCGTGGTCGAGGCCGCGAGCCGGCGGGCGACCGGCTCGGGCCGGGCAATGGCGAGGTTCTTCGGTACGAGTTCCCCGAACAGCATCTGCACCACGGTGGAAAACGCGATGGCCAGCACCGCTCCGATGCCGATCCCGACAGCGGCCGGTACCCCGGCATCGCCCAGCAGATCGCCGAGTCCCCGGCCGATGAGCGGTTCGGCGACATAGCCGACCAGCAGCCCCGTGACCGTGATGCCGAGCTGGGCGCCCGACAGCATGAACGAGGTGCGCCGGGTGACCCGCAGCGCTCGGCCGGCGGCCCGGTCACCGGCCGCGGCACCGGCTTTCAACCGGGACCGGTCCACGGCCATGAACGCGAATTCCTGGGCGACGAAATATCCCGTCGCCGCCGTGATCAGCAAAACGACGACGAGGCCGAGGGCGATATTCAGCGCGGTCAGCATTGTCGCGTCCCGGTTCGGCCTCGGGGAGGCTCCTCGCCCCGGCGTGCGCCGGGGTGCCGATTCTTGCGCGATGCGCGTCTCATGAATTCTCTCTGCTCAGGAACGGTGACGGGGGTGAACCGTGGGTCAGGGGTCGGTGGGTGTCAGACGTTGACGCCGTAGTCGCGGGCGATCCCGGCGAGTCCGGAGGCGTAACCCTGTCCGATGGCGCGGAACTTCCACTCCGCACCGTGGCGGTACAGCTCGCCGAACACCATCGCGGTTTCGGTGGAGGCGTCCTCGGACAGGTCGTAGCGCGCCAACTCCGCCCCGTTGGCCCGGTCCACCACCCGGATGAAGGCGTTGCGCACCTGGCCGAACGACTGCTGCCGGGCGTCGGCGTCGTGGATGGACACGGGGAAGAAGATATTGGTGATCGTCGGCGGGGTGGCCGCCAGGTCGACATTGATCACTTCGTCGTCGCCTTCGCCCGCACCGGTGAGGTTGTCGCCGGTGTGCTCGATGGTGCCTTCGGGGGAGCGCAGGTTGTTGTAGAACACGAAGTGCTGGTCGGACACCACTTTCTGGTCCGGACCCGTCGCGATGGCACTGGCGTCCAGGTCGAAATCGGAGCCGGTGGTCGACCGCACATCCCAGCCCAGACCTACCGCCACCGCGGTCAGGTTCGGCGCCTGCTTCGACAGCGAGACATTTCCGCCCTTGGCGAGACTGACACTCATTCCGCTACTCCTGATTCTCGAGACGTCATCGATTGTCCGGTACCGCGGCCGTCGGGGCGGTCGTGGCGAGGCGTCGCGTATTGCCCGGTGTTCGCGTGACCGGTCGCGCGAACACGTGCGCGAAGGCCGTCCGGCGTGGACACCGCCCTGGCTCAGCACGCGCAGGGTGTCCGGCCCACCGGCCGTTCGGTGACGCTGCGCATTTGCCGAGCCCCTCGTGCGGACATATATCCGACACTAGCACGCACCACTGTATGGTTGTCGGTGGCAGAAGGAGGTGCCCGTGCCCGAGTCGCTGCTCAGAATCGGTGAGTTCGCTGCCCGCGCCGAGGTCAGCGCACGCACCATCGACTACTACACCGGGCTGGGCCTGCTGGTTCCGGCCGAACGCACGACCGGTAACTACCGGCTCTACGATGCCGCCGATATCGCCCGCGTCCATCTCATCCGCCGGCTCGAGGCGCAGGGGTTGCCCTTGGAGGAGATCGCCACCGCGCTCGCCGCCGGCCCCGGCGATATCGGGCATGTGCTGGACCGCATCGACGACGACCTGAAACTGCTGCACGCCGCCGCCGAAACCGCTCCGGCCGAGATCCACGGCCTGCTGACGGTGATCAGTGCGCGCATCCACTCGCTGATCACGGTGGCGCTGCAACTGCCGCCCGATATTCCGGTCCTGTGAACCGCGTCCGGGGGGTTGCTACGCCGGCGTAAGCAAATTTCGGAGCTGTCCGAAGAATCCGCCGCCTCCGCGGGCGGGTTCGACTGACCCGGTCCGGCGGCTTCGCCGCGGGTCAACGCAGGAAAGGAACGACTTCGGCGAGCAGGGCGTCGGGGCGGTCGAGCGGGATGATATGGCCCGCACTCCGGGATCAGCCGGCCGACGAGATCGTCGGTGACCGTGCGTAATTGCCGGTACAGCGCGTTGCCCACACTTTCGGTCCCCAAGGCCAGGGTCGGTACGCGCAGCCGGGAATCGGCGACCGCGGCCGCGATCAGGCGGGCGTTCTCGGCCATGGCGCGGTAATAGGCGAAGCCGCCGCGCAGCGCCTCGGTCCCGGTATACGCCCGGATGACGGCCTCACGCAGGTCCGCCGGTATACGGCCGGGCCCGGTCGTGCCCGCCGTGAGGAACCAGTCGATGTACTCGGCTTCATGACCCACCAGCACTGTTTCCGCGAGACCGGGGACCGCGTGGAAGCCGAACCACCAGGGCGGTCCGGCGGCCAGGAATTCCTCCGCGCCCGGTAGTGGGATCAGGAGGGATTCCATCAGGACGGGACAGTGTACTCGCTCGGGGTTCCGCAGTGCGAACAGGAACGCCGCGGGCGCCGAGGCATCCAGGGCCAGTACGGACGCGGCCGGAAGATCGAAGCCGTCGAGCAGGCCCGCGAGATCCGCGGCGAGGGTGGCCGCGTCGTAGCCGTCGCACGGCCGGGCGCTGTCGCCGAGCCCGCGCAGATCCGGTGCGATGACGAGGTGGTCCCGGGCCAGCGCCGGGATCACCCGGTCCCAGATGCGCCGGGTGTGCGGCCAGCCGTGGAGCAGCACGAGCCCCGGGCCGACGCCGGAGACTGTCACGGCCAGTTCTACCGAACTCGCCGTGATCCGCAATTCCTGCGCTGGTGTGCTGGGCCGCATCTCACCTCCTGGGTAACCTTCGGTGATCATGTCACCGTAGGAAAGTGGGCACGGGTGGAGCAAGACGGCACTTTCGTGAAACGGGGTCACCCCGGGGTGACCGCCCGGCGCGGCGATCTGTTCGCGCCGGATTGCCCGACCCGGCAACTGCTGGACCGACTCGGGACGAAATGGGTCTCGATGGTGGTCAAGGTGCTGGCCGAGGACAGTCCGCGTCCGGTACGTTTCGCCGCGCTGCGTCGGCGAATGCCCGGTGTCTCCCAGAAAATGCTGTCGCAGACACTGCGGGGACTCGTCGCCGACGGACTCGTCACCCGGCACGTCGAAGCGACTGTGCCGCCGCAGGTCCACTACGGCCTGACCGAGCTCGGGCAGTCACTGGAACTCGTCCTCGCGGCGATGCGCGACTGGGCCGAAATCCATATGCCGGAGATCAGTGCGCAGCGCGCGTCCGGAACTGAGGTTTCGGTGACCGATGGGCACGGAGCCGGCCGAATGGACAGGTAGCGGCCGGGCGCGCACCTGTGCCGACCGGCTCGCCGACCATGTCCCGGTGTTCGGCGGTGCGCCACCGGGTGCCTCGGCGCAGCGGGGCGGGCGCGGTCCGCCGGATCCGCGACCGCGACACCGGACCTGTGGGCTCAGGCCTCGGGCACCGCCGGGTCGCCCACCTCTACGGGATTGGACGGATCCGCGCTCCACTGCGACCAGGAACCGGGAAACAGGCTCGCGTCCCGCCCCGCCGCGGTGAGCGCGGCGACGGCGATCGCGGCCGTCACGCCGGAACCGCAGTAGACGGCGGGCGGCCGCGCCGGGTCGCCTGCCGGATACCGGCCGAGGATCTCCTCGTCCGGAAGAAACCGGCCGGACTCGTCGATCAGGCCTGTCGCGGGAACATTGCGTGCGCCCGGTATATGCCCCGCCACCGGATCGACCGGCTCGTTCTCGCCCCGGTACCGCTCCGGGGCCCGGACATCGACGAGCGATCCCTGCGCGGCGATATCGGCCAGTTCCTCCTCGGTCACGACAGCGCGCGCACCGGCGTAGAGATCCGGCCGGGTCACGGTGACGTCGCCGGGCGCCGGGATCACCTGGCCGCTCTCCAGGGCGCCGCCGAACTCCCGCCATGCCGTCAGACCGCCGTCGAGGATGCGGACATCGGTCAGTCCGGCGGCGGTGAGCACCCACCAGGCGCGCGCCGAGCCGGCGCGATTCCAGTCGTCGTAGACCACGACCGGAACCCCGGCGCGGACGCCGAGGGCCCGCAGACTCCGTTGCAGTGCCGCACCGTCGGGCAGCGGATGGCGACCGCGGCCGGTCACCGAGTGATCGGACAGTTCGCCGTCCAGGTCGACGTAGACGGCGCCGGGGAGGTGACCGGCCCGGTAATCGGCGCGCCCGTCGGGGCGGTCCAGTCGCCACCGCACATCCAGCAGCGTCACCTCGGTTCCGGCCGCCAGCGTCGCCGCCAGTTCGGCGGCGGTAGTGAACACCTCGGCACGAGTAGTCATCGGAAAGTCTCCACCTCTGCGGCTCGCCGTCACGGGCTGTCCCGCCGCGGGCGACCGATGCCTATCGGCCGGCGACGGCACAGCGGATGCTAGCAGCGGTCCGCGCGGGTCCCGGCGGCCGCGATACCGCCGTCGCCTCGCGACCGCCCTGTCACGATTGGAATCTGCGCGAGGCGAAATCGGCGCCGCACACCGCCACCGCCGAGGCCCACCCGAACCGGACTACACCCCACATCCGACGGCCGTGCCGGGCACCGGATTCTCCGGCTCGAGGTGCGGGCCCGGCCGGCTCGGCGGGTACGCCATGCCGGGCGGCGGCCTGCCGTCTCGACCATCGCTGCCGCGATAATGGTCGGTGCGACCCTGCGGCGTCTCGGTCAGCCGGGTGGTACGAGCTCCGCGGCGATCGCGCGACCCCAGGCGCGACGGCGAGTGCGCGACCCCAGGCGCGACGGCGAGTGCGCGCAGCTCGGCCGTTATGCCCGGTAGGCGGTGCGGGCTGCTTCGACTTCGTCCATGTGTTGTTCGGCCCAGTCCTTGATGGCCCGCATGACCGGTAGTAGCGAGTGCCCGAGTGGTGTGAGTTCGTACTCGACTCGCTGCGGCACGGTCGGCCACACGGTGCGGGTGACCAGGCCGTCGCTTTCCAGGTTGCGCAACGTCTGGGTCAGCATCTTCTGGCTGACACTGGCCAGTCGCCGGCGGAGGTCGCTATAGCGCTGCGGCCCGTCGGCCAGTGCGTTGACCGCCAGACTCACCCATTTGTCGGAGATTCGGTCCAGCAGTCTGCGGGCGGGGCATTCGGCCAGGTAGGCGTCGTATGCGGCGCTGCGCTCGGCGCGCAGTTGCGCTGCGGTCCGGGTGGGCATAGAGGTTACCTCCGGGTGCGGTGGGCACTTCGAAGTGCCGACTTCCGATCAGAGAGTAGCTCTCCGATAGTTGTCTTCATGAGCAAGCGAGAGATGATGCGAGCGGTGGTGGCTCGCGGCTACGGTGGGCCCGAGGTCTTGCAGATCGTCGAGGTGGATATTCCGGAGCCGGGCGTGGGCCAGGTCCGGATCAAGGTCGAGGCTGCGGCCGTCAACCCGGTCGATCTGGCGACGCGGTCGGGCGCGCTGGTCGAAGCGGGGTTGATGGCGCCGCGGGAGATCACCGGTGTGGGTTGGGATGTCGCCGGTGAGATCGAACGGCTCGGCCCGGACGTCGACGGGCTCACTGAGGGGCAGAAGGTGATCGGCCTGCGTGACCTGCTCGATGTGTCGCTCGGCGCGTACGCCGACTATGTGGTGCTCGACGCGGCTGCTGTTGCTGCGGCCCCGACGGGGTTGTCGGCTGTCGAGGCGGCCACCTTGCCGCTCAACGGCCTCACCGCCGCCCAGTCGCTCGAGCTACTGGAACTATCCGAGGACGACACCCTGCTGGTAACCGGTGCGAACGGCGCCGTCGGCGGCTTCGCCGTCCAGCTCGCAGCGCAACAGGGTGTTCGGGTGATCGCCCAGGGGAGTGACGCGGACTTCCTGCGCTCCGTCGGCGCGCGTTGGACACTTCCGCGCGACGCCGACCTGGTGGTCGAGGCGCGCCGACTCGTCCCCGGCGGTGTGCACCGTCCACCACGAATGGATCCACGCCGACGGGAAAGCTCTCGCCGGCATCGCGGGACAGAAGCTCACCGCCCGCGTCGCCGACACTCTCCCCTTGCACGCAGCCGCCGAAGCTCACACCCGCCTTGCTGCCGGTCGACTCGCTGGACGCCTCGTTCTGACACCGTGAACAGCATCGCCGCGGGGCTCGGGTCCGGATGCGATAACAGCCGGGCCAAGTGATCAGGAATCGAGAAGCGCTGGTCACAGCACTGCCATTAGCGTCCTTCGCACCGAGAGTCGCACGGCGGGCGCCGCGCGCGAACCTTTCCGAGGAGGACGCAATGAACTGGAGCAGGCCGGTCCGGCGGACGCACCGCGTGCTGGTGCCCGTTTTCACGGCGACCCTGGTGATCGCCGTGGTCGTCCTGGCGTTGCAGGGTCCGGCGTGGGTGTCCTATCTACCGCTTCCCCCACTGGCCTTCCTGTTCTTCTCCGGCCTCTATCTGCTCGTACGACCTCTCGTCGCGACCCGGCGCGGTGGCGCGGCCGCGGACTTCGTTCGGCCGGCGGATACGGGATCGCCGGACCGGCCGACCGCGTACCGTGTTCGGCAACTCCACCGTTGGTCCGCCGTGGCTTTCGTACCGACCGTGCTGGCGACGGTCGTCGCGCTGTCGCTGCCGGAGCCCCTGGTCTGGGTCTCCTACCTGCCGCTGATCCCGCTGGCCCTGCTCTTCTTCTCCGGGCTCTACCAGTTCGCGCTGCCGTATCTCGGCGCGCGCCGAGGCGCTGCTGCCGAGCCGACCGGTCGACGGACCCCTGCGGCCTGACGTCCACGCACCGGCGCCCCGGGAGCAGCCGACGCCGGTTCGTCCGCCGGGCGGAGCGCGCCGGATCCAGCGCGCCGCCCGCCGTCGCACGGATACCGGGTGATTCCGGCGCGTATCGGTTCAGCGGTAGAGGCCCACCAGCGCGCGTGCGGCCGCATCGACGATCTCGTCCGCGGAGGCTTGCAGGGCGCCGTCGAGCCAGGCGGTGACGAGTTCGGCCATACCGCCGACGAAGAGCAGGCCGGCGGTTTCGTCGGCGTTCTCGCTGCGGTCGCGGGGACCGAAGAATTCCCGCGCCTCCAGCGCGGACTGATGGGCGAGATGGCGCAGGAGTTCCGTCCGGCGCCGGCGCAATTTCGGTACCGCGACCGACTCGACGATGGCGACCCGGCCTTTACGCGGATCGTCGAGCAACTGCTGGACGAAGGCGTGGATCGAGGCCCGGGCGCGCGCGGCCGGGTCCGGGCCGGCGTGCTCGGCGGCCCGCCGGCTGGTCTCCTCGATCTCCGCCGCGATCCCGTCCATCACCGCTTCGAGCAAGGCGTCGAGCCCGGAGAAGCTCTCGTAGAAGTAGCGTTCGCTCAGTCCCGCCGCCGTGCAGACGGCCGTCATCGTGGTCCGCGTGTCCGGGTCCGCCCAGACGGTGAGCCCCGCTTCGAGCAGCCGGGCACGGCGTTCGGCGGCGCGGTCGGCCGCGCTGACGCCCCGGTAGATCCCCGATTGCACGGCCACGTTCTCAGCATGCCACAGGAATCGGCGCACCAAGGTTGACAGGATGCCCTTCCTGAATCACGCTGGTCGTGACCACCGCCACACCAGCACGAGGTGAGCAGATGAAGGCCGAGGCCCTGGAGCCACGCGCAGAAGCCGCTACGACGGGGCCGGCGGCCACGCGGCCGATCCCGGTCCAGCACCGTGACGACCGCGGATTACCCCTGCTCGGGCAGGTGCTGGAGTACGCCAAGGATCCTGTCGCGCTGTGCCGTGGCCGCTGGGAGCGCTACGGTCCGGTCGCGCCGTTTCGCGCGCTCGGCAAGAACGCGGTGATGCTGCTCGGGCCCGAGGCGTGCGGCGCGGCACTACAGAACAAGGACAAAGCGTTCGCCAACGAGCCGGCCTGGTCCGAACTCGTCGGCCCGTTCTTCCACCGCGGTCTCATGCTCATCGATTTCGAGGAGCACCTGGCGCACCGGCGGATCATGCAGGAGGCATTCACGAGATCCCGGCTCGAGGCCTACACCCAGCGCTTGCATCCCGCCATCGAACAGGGTGTGGCGGACTGGGTAGCGGGCACCGAGTTCCCGTCGTACTGGAAACTCAAGCAGCTCACCCTCGATATCGCCGCGGACCTGTTCATGGGCGGTGTGCAGGACACCGGACAGGCCGAGATGGATCGCATCAACAAAGCATTCATCGCCTGCGTGCAGGCCGCGGCCGGGATCGTCCGGATCAACGCGCCGTTCACCCGCTGGGGCCGGGCCTATCGCGGCCGCAAGGTGCTCGAGGATTTCCTCCGCCACTACCTGCCGGCCAAACGCGCTCGGCAGACAGACGACATCTTCTCGGTGCTCTGCCACGTCGAGAACGAGGACGGCGAGCGCTTCGGCGACGACGACGTGGTCAACCACATGATCTTCTTGATGATGGCGGCCCATGACACCTCCACCATCACCACCTCCACCATCCTGCAGTACCTCGGGCAGCACCCGGACTGGCAGGAGCGCTGCCGGGCCGAGGCGCTGGCCCTCGGACCGGCGCCGTCGATGGCCGAGCTGGACGAGCTGGTCTCGATCGATCTGGTGATGCGCGAGGCACTGCGCCTGCGGGCTCCGGTTCCGGTGCTCGTCCGCTACGCGGTGAAGGACACCGTGGTCGAGGGTGTGCGTATCCCGGCCGGCACCGATGTCATCGTGGGGATCCAGTTCACCCACCTCATGGAGGACTACTGGACCGATCCACTGTCCTTCGACCCCGACCGGTTCGGCCCCGAACGCCGCGAGGACAGATCGCACCGCTTCGCGTGGGAACCGTTCGGCGGCGGTGTACACAAATGCATCGGAATGTATTTCGGGGGCCTGGAGGTGAAGGCGATAATGCACAGGCTGCTCCGCAATTATCACTGGACCGTCGATCCCGGCTACGTGCCGCCGATGGATTACCACTCGCTGCCGTTCCCCAAAGACGGTCTGCCGATCACTTTGATCCGTAACTGAACCGCCCGCGGCCGCCCGCCCGGCGTCGTTTACGGTGGAGTTCCTCCCCGATGCGCGTGCGACTGCGACTCCGCGCGCCACTCCGGTGCGCGTCATTCCGGCATGGAGGGGTGCGCGACCACCCGAGCATGCACCGACGCAAGGGTTGCTGCGCGGTCTCGCCGGATCACCGTCGTGTTCGTTTCTTGCCCGGTAAGCCTATCGACCGTGTGGGTAACCAGGAATACGCTGGATATCGTCCACCGTAACGTGGTCTGTCCCATTTCTGGGGTCTCTGGTCTCGGCCGCTCCCGTCGTGAGGTGTAGCGGTATGCGAGGCGGCGAGGAGTGAGCATGAAAGGCGGAGCAAGAATTGCGTTAGGGGTGGGAATCGGATATTTCCTGGGTCGTACCCGCAAGATGCGCTGGGCGATGGGATTGGCGGGTGCGGCGATGTCCAAACGATCCACGGGGCTCGCGGGTGAGCTGCTCGAACGCGGCACATCGACGCTGGGTGGCTCCAAGGAGCTGACCAAGATCACCGATACGGTGCGGGGCGAGCTGCTGGGAGCGGTGCGGTCGGCGGCCGTGACCGCGGCGAGCAACCGACTCGACGCGCTGAACGAACGGTTGCAATCACCGTTGCCGACCGGGGACGAGGACGAGGACGGCGGTGGTCGCCGGCGGGCCGCCGCGACGGAGGAGGATGTCGAGCCCGATTCGAGCGAGGTGGACGAGGCGCCAGAGGAAGAGCTCGACGAATCCCCGGACGAAGAAGAAGCCGAAGAACCCGCACCCCGGCCGCGTGCCCGCCGGACGACCGCGACCAAGACCTCGCGGGCCGGTACTCGCACGTCGACCCGGTCGTCCGGCTCCGGGGAGAGTGGGACGGCCGCGTCGCGGCGCCGGCGCGCCGGCGCCGATACCGACAAGGCGCCCGTGCGGCGGACGAGGCGGTGATCAGGTATGGCAAAAGTACTGCGGGATACCGTCTCGGGCGTCGGCAAAGCGGCCACCGGTACCGCCGGCCGGGCGACCGGAGCCGCGAAATCGGCCGGTTCGACGGCTCGGAAGACCGCGGAGCAGGGTAGCCCCGGCGATCTGCTCCGGCAGTCGGTGCAGAATCTCGCCGGAACCCTCGCCCAACGTGCCGTATCCGGTCTGTCCGGTGGGGTCTCGAATGCGGCCGGCCGGCTGAACGAATATGCCGAAGGACAGGGTGGCGGCAATCTGCTCGCGGCGCTGACGGGAGTCGAGAAGCTTTCCGAGGGCGCTTCCCCGATGCGAGCGGCCATGAGCGCGGGAATGAGCAAAATCGGGAAGTCCGTCAAGGACACGGTGTCCTCTGCCAAGGACGCAATCACCGGCGGAGGCGGCAAGGGCGGCAAGGGGAAGAAACTCAAACTGGCCAATATCGTCGAACACATCGATATCGGTGCCGAGGTCGAACTCGTCTACGACCAGTGGACACAGTTCGCGGAATTCCCCAAGTTCACGAAGAAGCTCGAACAGGTCGAACAGGTATCCGATGAAAAACTCTCCTGGACCGGGCGCGTGTTCTGGTCGCGGCGGACCTGGGAGTCCACGATTATCGAACAGGTGCCGTTCGAGCGGATCATCTGGCGATCCAAAGGGGCCAAAGGCTATATCGACGGCGCGGTCACCTTCCACGAACTGGGCCCGCATTTCACCCGGGTCCTGGTGGTTCTGGAATATCATCCGCAGGGCGTGTTCGAGAAGACCGCCAATATCTGGCGCGCGGCCGGGCGCCGATGCCGCCTGGAACTCAAGCATTTCGAGCGTTACGTCATGACCGAGGCAGTGCTGCGACCCGACGACATCGTGGGCTGGCATGGGGAGATTCGCGACGGCGAGGTCGTCGAGGACGACGAGACCGCGCGTCGCCGGGAACAGGAGGAGGCCGAGGACAGGGAGGGCGAAGGCGAGGAAACGGAGGAAGAAGGCGAAGGCGCGGAAGGTGAAGGCGCCGTGGATGAGGAACCCCCGGACGAGGACGAAGAGGAAGACGAAGAAGAAGCGGACGAGGACGAAGAGCGCGGAGACGATGAGGAGGGCGGCCCCGACGACGAGGAGGCCGAGGACAGTACGGAAGACGGGGATCACGAGGCCCGGGCGTCGCGTCGCCCGCGTACCGGCCGCCGTGCCGCCGCACCGCGCCGTTCCCGCGTGCAGCGAGGAGCGCGAACATGACCATAGAACCCGCGGGCGGTGGCGGCAGCGGTGCAGTCGCCCGTCCGAACTCATCCGGCCTGGCCGAGGTCGTCGACACCATTCTCGACAAAGGACTGGTCGTCGACGCGTTCGTCCGGGTCTCCCTGGTCGGCATCGAACTGGTGACCATCGACGCCCGCGTGGTGGTCGCCAGTGTCGACACGTACCTGCGGTTCGCCGAGGCCGTCAACCGCTTGGAGATCTCCAGTAACGAGCCCAAGGGACTCACCGACCTCGTGGGCGATGTCACCGAGGGCGCGGCCGAGCACAAGACGAAAGGCGCCATCGAAGCGGCGGGGAAAAAGGTGCAGGACTTCCTCGGGGATGTCCAGGACCAGCGCCAGACCTCCCGGGCCTCCAGACGAGGGGAGCGATGATGTCCACCGCGAGCAGTACCACCGAAAGCGATCGCGACCAGCGGACCGGGGTGTACGTGTACGGCATCGTGACCGCCGATGTGGAGCCGGAACCGCACGCCCAGGGCATCGGTGACCCACCCGCCGAGGTCGGCGTCGTACGGCACGGCGATATCGCCGCTCTGGTCAGCGAGGTTACGCTCGACCGCCCCCTGGGCATGCCCGACGATCTCACCGCGCACGCGCGCCTGCTGGACGGGACGGCCGCGGTCGCCCCGGTGCTGCCCCTGCAGTTCGGCGGTGTCGTGACCGATACCGAAGCGGTGGAGAAGGAGCTGCTCGCACCCAACCACGACCAGTTCCGCAGCGCGCTCGACGACCTGGAAGGCCGCGCCCAATACGTGATCCGCGGACGCTACACCGAGAACACGGTGCTCCAGGAGATCCTGGACGAGAACGCCGACGCGGCACGACTGCGCGCGGAGATCCGCGACAAACCCGAAGACGCCACCCGGAACGAGCGAATCCGGCTGGGCGAGATCGTGAACCGGGAGATCGAGGCCAAGCGCGCCGCGGACACCCGCCGGGTGGCGGCCGCGCTGAGCGATCTCGATCCGACCGTGCGGGAGCGTCAGCCCACACACGAAGAGGACGCGGTGCACCTCGCCCTGCTGCTCGAGCTGTCCCGGGAGGACGAGCTGCTGCAAGCGCTGACCGAACTCGGCGAGGAGTGGGCAGAACGGGTCCGGCTGAACCTGATCGGTCCGATGGCGCCCTACGATTTCGTCACCGCCGGCGAAGTCCCGGAGTGAGGACATGGGACTGCTGTCGTCGATCGTCCTGTTGCCGCTGGCTCCGGTCCGCGGGGTGATCTGGCTGGGCGAGGTGATCCAGGAACAGGTCGATCAGCAGTGGCGGAGCCCGGCCGCTGTCCGGCGCGATATCGAGGAGATCGAGCAGGCCGCCGCGGCCGGTGACATCTCCGAGGAGGAGCGGGACCGGGCGTTGCGGGAGGTTCTCTCCCGGATCAGGCGTCCTTCCGGCGGGCTCCCGCCCGCCGGTGAGAGGAGACGGTCACCATGAGCCGCAGATCGACCACCGAAGATGCCGCGGACGTGGATCCGGAGCCGGAGCATCCGCTCACCGCCAGGGAGGCCGCGGCGGCGGCGATCGAGCACCTGAGTGAGCTGACGTCGAAATCGGTGGAGGGGGTGACCTCGATGGAGCCGCTCGAAGACGGCCGGCTGGTGGAGATCGAGGTGCTCGAGGACCACCGCATCCCCTCGTCGGCGGATATGCTCGCGCTCTACGAGGTCGAGATCGACTTCGACGGGAATCTGCTGGCCTACCGCAGAACCGCGCGCTATGCCCGCGGCAGCACCGAGATCGGCGGAAGAGGCCGGCGATGACGGTGGTCGGAGGTGGCGGGTCCTACGAGCCGCAGCCCTATGGCGGTGGGCACCAATCGACCAACCTCGCCGATATCCTCGAACGGGTCCTGGACAAGGGGCTGGTCATCGCGGGCGATATCCAGGTGAACCTGCTCGATATCGAATTGCTCACCATCAAACTGCGACTGGTGGTCGCGTCCCTGGAAACCGCCAAGGCCGTGGGCATCGACTGGTGGGAGACCGACCCGTGGCTCAACAGCAAGGCCCGCACGCTCGAGCGGCAGGATCGTGACCTCGAGTTGGAGAACCGCGAATTACGGGATCGGATAGCCCGACTCGAGGCCGGACGGGACCGGCGCGAAGCCGTCGAAGAGCGTCGCGAATCGCCGGAGAGCGACCGGCCGTGACGGGCGGGACCGGTGTCTGGCTGTATGCGGTGACGGCAGCCGCGGACGCCGCCGCGGGATTCGACGGGCTCACCGGAGTGGCCGGTGAGCCGGTCCGGGTCGTGATCTCCGAGCCGCTGGCCGCGCTCGTGGGTTCGGTACCGCTCGACGTGTTCGGGGAGCAGCCGTTGAGCCGGAATCTGGAGGATCTGGACTGGCTGGCCGCCACCGCCCGGGCGCACGATGTGGTGGTGTCCGCGGCGGTGCGCCGGGCCCCGTCGGCACCGTTGCGGCTGGCCACCGTTTTTCTCGACGACGAGCGGGTGCGGGAGCTGCTCCGGGACCGGCAGGCGGATCTGGAGGCGGCGCTGGTCCTGGTCAGCGGTCGCACCGAATGGGGTGTGAAGGTCTACGGGGATCGTGCCGCACTCACCGCGGCAGTCGCCGAGGCGCGTGCCGAAGACACCGGCAAAGGCGCGGGCGCGGCGTATCTGGCTCGCCGCCGCGCGCAGCTGTCCGCCCAGGAGACCGTGGAACACGATGCGGCACAGCGTGCGGAGGTCATCCATACCCGGCTGAGCCGTCGCGCCGCGGCCGGTCGCCGGCAGCCGACCACCGATCCCGCGCTGAGTGGTCGCAGCGATTGGATGGTGCTCAACGGGACCTATCTGGTCGACGACGAACGCGCCGCGGATTTCGCCGCGACCGTCGACGCCCTCGCTGCCGAATTCCCCGGCCTCCGGCTCGAACTCACCGGCCCGTGGCCGCCGTATTCGTTCGCGGGCGTGGAACGCGAGCCGCGGTGAACAGCGTCGACAGCGAGCGCCGCATCGCACTGGTCGATCTGCTGGACCGGGTGCTGGCGGGTGGGGTCGTCGTCACCGGCGATATCAAGCTCGCCATCGCCGACGTCGATCTGGTCCAGATTTCACTGCGGGCGCTGATCTCTTCGGTCAGCACCCTGTACGGCCCGGGACAGGAGCCACCCGGATGACCGAATTCGACGGTCTGTCACCGCGTATCGACACCGATCCCGAAACAGTGGAACGCGGCCTGGTCACGCTGGTCCTCACCCTGGTGGAGCTGCTGCGTCAGCTGATGGAACGGCAGGCCCTGCGGCGCGTGGACGCCGGTGATCTGAGCGAGGATCAGGTCGAGCGCATCGGCACCACCCTCATGCTGCTCGAACAGCGCATGGACGAGCTGCGGGAGCATTTCGGTCTCACCCCCGAGGACCTCAATATCGACCTCGGCCCGCTCGGACCGCTTCTTCCGGAGAACCCGTCCGGCAGGTGACCGGCACGGATTCGCCGGCTCATCGCGCGCCTACTCCCGGTGTACCCACCGAGGAACACCTGCCAGTCCTTGCTCGCGAACTGCTCGGCGGGGGTCGCTGATCCGGAGCGCCGCATCCGCCGTCCGGGCATAGAATTCGCGAATGGTCCCCGCCGCCAATCTGCTCGCCTTCGTGGCCGCCGCCACCCTCATCGTCGTCGTTCCCGGGCCCGGTGTGCTGTTCACCATCGGGCGCGCGCTCACCCTGGGGCGCCGGGCGGCGTTGATCTCGGTGCTGGGTCATGCGCTGGGCGTCCAGGTCGCCCTGCTGTTCGTCGCGGTGGGGTTGGGCGCGGTACTGGCGGCCTCGGCCACCGCCATGGCGGTCGTCAAGGTGGCCGGCGCGCTGTACCTGATCCATCTCGGTGTGCAGGCCTTCCGGGAGCGGAAGGCGCTGCGCGAGGTGCTGGGCGCGCCCGTGGCGCCGGCGAGCGGACGCCGGGTGTTCCGGCAGAGCGTGATCGTCGGTGTCACCAATCCGAAGGCGATCGTGTTCTTCGCCGCCGTGCTGCCCCATTTCGCCGACCAGTCCTCCGGATCGCTCCCCCTGCAACTGCTGGTGCTGGGCTCGATGTTCCTGGTGATCGCGCTGATCTGTGACAGCACCTGGGCATTGCTCGCCTCCGCGGCGCGCAACTGGTTCGCGCGGTCACCGAAGCGGCTGGAGGCGGTCGGGGGTGCGGGTGGGGTGCTGATCGTCGGGCTCGGTGCGTCGGTGGCGGTGGAGCAGGGCGTCTCCGGTCGCTGAACGCCGGGCGTGGGCCCGTGCCCGTCGGTGCGTACCGTCCCCGGGCCGGGCGCCGACCGCGGGCGCCCGCGGCACCGGAAGCGGCGCCCTGACCGCACCGGCGGCTGTCCCCGGCGAACCGAGCGCGCGGCTCAGGAATGATGGGGGAGCGCGGCATTCATCACCCGGCTCGCGGTGGCCTTGACCGAATCGGGCAGCACATGCGCGACCGTGGCCAGCGCCCGGGTGCCCAGTGATCCGCCGACGACCTTCTGTTCGTCCCGGAGCAGCGCGTCCACACCCTGCCGCGCCACCCGCGCCGGATCCTCCTTGGGGCCCCGCCCCATCGGTGTGTCGAGGAGACCGGCGCGGCGGAAGAAGTCGGTATCGGTCGGTCCGGGCATCAGGGAGGTCACCGTCACCCCGGTATCGCGCACTTCCTCCCGCAGTGCCTCGGCGAAGGACTGGATGAATGATTTCGACGCGTGGTACACCGCCTGGCCGGCGCCGGGCATCATGGCCGCGACCGAGGAGGTGAACAGCAGTCCACCGGCGTCGCGCCGCACCATATCGCCCAGCGTCAATTTGGCCAGGTGCACGGTCGAACGCACATTGAGCGCGATGAGGTCGAGTTCGTCGTCGAGGTCGGTGTCGGCGAAGTTGCCCCCGCGACCGACCCCGGCGTTGAGCGCGACCGCGTCGAGCGGCCGTTCGTCCTGGGTCGCCGCGGAGTACACCTGTTCCACGCCTTCGGGCGTGCGCAGATCGGCCTGGACGGCCCGCACCTCGATCCCGGGGCGACGGACCGTCTCGGCGGCGTCCTCGATTTCCGGATCCTCCGCGGCCATGACCACGTCATAGCCGCGTTCGGCGAACACGGTGGCGAGTTCCAGACCGATACCGCTCGAGGCGCCGGTGACGAGAGCAAGGGGATGTGTCGTGGTCATCTGCGGCGGCTACCCACGTGGCCGCGGATCATGCGGCCGTGCCACGCCGGCCTCGGTCAGCCGCCGCGGTTGTATCCGAGTTCCTCGGCGATCGGGTTGGGCGGAACCTCGATCTCCTGCTCCGCCAGGCCGGGATGGCTGTGGGTGCGATGTTGGGCGGCGCGGTCGGCCGGTGACCGCCGGGGTTCCAGGTTCACCGATTGCAGAACTTCCTGCAGATTGTTGTAGGTCTCCGGTGGAATGGCTTTGAGCGCGCGCACCGTGTCGTTGTCGGCGTGTGCTCGGGTCGCGCAGCGCACCAGGTCCGGTTTCTCGGCCGGAAAATCCGCGTCGGACAGTGCCGCCCGGACTCGATCGGCATCGGTTGCGACCATCGTCGTCCTCCTTGTTCGCCTCGACGATCGGGTGTGTGCGGTGGCGCGGTACCCATCCGGCCCGCCGCTAACCCGAAACGGCGGAGTGCGTCAGCAGGTCACATGGATATCGGCGGTCGAGTCGAACGACACGTGGACGTGGTCGTAGTGATTGGCGGTCGGGTCGCCGCGATCCTCCATGTACGACCAGCCGCTGCCGTCGTTGTATCGCTGCTGCCAGATCACATACGTCACCCCGAAGCGCTCCTTGTTGGCCAGCACGAAGTCGGCGATCGCGTCGCCGCGGGCCGGGTCGGAGGTCATGAAGTCGAGCGCCAGACCCGCGCCGTGATCGCCGTCGTAGCGGCCGTTCGCACCCCCGATATCACCGACGCCGAACGTCTGGTCGATCAGGTGGCCGACCTGCGCGACCTGCGGACGCGCGCCGGCGAGTTCGGTGGAGCACGGGATGACGGGAGGCGCGGGAGGCGCGTGGCGTTTCGCGTACCGGGCAGGCTCCGGAGGTCGAGCGGCCGCGGCCACCGGAGCCGGGGGCGCACCGGGCGCGTTCGGCGCCGTCTCGGGAACCCGGCCGAGGCCGGCCACCGGTATCGGCGCGTCCGGCGCGCTCGTCGCCGTCTCCGGGGGCGTGCCGGGACCGGCGGTGGGGACGGCGGCCGCGTCGACCGCTGCCGCGGCGGGTTGCGCGTCCGGGCCGGGGCGCGCCGTCACCGACAAGGCGATCACCGCCGTCGCCGCGATCGCGCTTCTGGCCAGCGGCGCGATCTTTCTCGCTCGGGCCGGTTTGCGGTGTTGACCAGGCATATTGGTGACTACTCGTAACGCTCGACGACAAGATCACTGTTAGATTACGAAATGGTCGCGATAATGTCACCGTTGCTGGCGCACATGGGTCAGGATGCGGTCCTGTTCGCGCACGTCCACGCGACGCCGCCGGGCACGCGGCCATCGCGATGGGCCGATCGCGGTACGACCTACCGCCCATCGCGGGCCGCTCAGCTGTTATGGTCGGATTCGTTCTGACACGGGGTGCTCCGCGCATGTGGGGCTGAGAACATACCCGAGAACCTGTCCAGGTAATGCTGACGAAGGAATGTCTTGGCTTCACGCGCGCACACCACCGAATCCGGCAGATTCACCGAGTTCCTCTGGGATCGGACGAAAGACCTGCGTGGTGCCATCGATGAACTAGAGTTCCTGCGCCGGCTCGGCGACGGTACCCTTCCGCTCGAGGTGTTCCGTACCTATGTGGAGCAGGATTCGCTGTATCTCGCCGGTTATTCGAAGGTGCTGGCCCTGCTCGCGGCCAAGTCGCCCGATACGCAGGCCGCGCAGTTCTGGGCCGGTTCGGCGGCCACGGCGGTGGCCGTCGAGGCGGAACTGCACAACGACCTGCTCAGCGACAGCCGGCTCCCCGCCAGGGAGGGCGAGCCGGAACCGTCGACGGCCTGCCTGGGCTACGTCTCCTACCTGATCGCCACCGCCGCGACCGAGTCCTACGCCGTGGGCGCGGCGGCCGCGCTGCCATGTTTCTGGATATACGCCGAAGTCGGACGAGGTCTGGCGGCGAGCGCCGCCGAGGTGCTCGCGGCCGACCCCGGCCATCCGTACGCCCAATGGGTGTCCACCTACGGCGCCGCGGAGTTCCAGGAATCCGCGACCGCGGCCCGGTCGTTCGTCGACGCGGCGGCCGCGGCCGCGAGCGAGCGCGACCGCGCGGCCATGGCGACCGCGTTCACCGTGGCCACCCGCTACGAGCTGATGTTCTGGGACACCGCCCTGTATCCGCAGCCCTGGCCCGCCGCATGAGCGGCCGCCTGCGCCGCGCTCTCGCGGTCGCGGTCGCGGTCGCGGTCGCGACCGTGGTGGCGCTGTCCGCGCTCACCGCCTGCTCCGCGGGGCCCGGCGACGGCGAGACCATCCGTTTCGCCCTGGACTGGACCCCGAACACCAACCACACGGGATTGTTCGTCGCGCAGCAGCGCGGCTACTTCGCCGAGGCCGGTTTGGATGTGCAGATCCTGCCGTACAACAACACCGCGGTCGATACGGTCATCGACGCGGGTAACGCCGAATTCGGTATCAGCACCCACAACTCGTCGACCTTCGCCCGGGCTTCGGGAGCGCATACGCTGTCCGTGCTCGCACCGCTGCGACACTGGGCGACCGGAATCGGCGTGAAGGCCGACCGCGCCGACATCACGCGCCCCAAGGACCTGGACGGCAAGACCTATGCCGGCTTCGGTGACCCCGGCGAGGTGGAAGCGCTCCAGCAGGTGATCCGCAATGACGGCGGCCGCGGCGAGTTCACGACCGTCACTCTGGGCACCTCGGCCTACGAGGCCGTCTACTCGGGCCGGGCCGACTTCACCGTCTCCTATCTCGGCTGGGAGGGGATCGAAGCCGAGCACCACGGCACGCCGATGCGGTACTTCCGGTACACCGACTTCGGTTTCCCGGACGCGTACGCCATCGTGGTCGACGCCAATCAGGACTGGCTGGCCGCGAACCCCGACCGCGCGCGGAAGTTCGTGCAGGCCTTGCAGCGCGGTTACCAGTTCGCCGCGGACGACCCGGACGCCGCCGCGGCGGACCTTCTCGCCGCCAACCCCGGCGCGTTCAACGACGAGGGCCTGGTCGTCGAGAGCCAACGGATGCTGGCCGAGCAATTCATGAAGGGCCCCGGCGGCCGGGTGGGCGCCCAGACCCGGGAGCAGTGGGCGGCGAATTCCGGTTTCCTGTACGACAAGGGCCTGCTGACCGGTCCCGACGGCGCCCGGCTGACCGAGGAACCGGACTGGTCGAGCTACTTCACCAATGACTACCTCGCCGCTCCCTGACCACGCCGAACCGGACACCGCGCCCGAAACCGAGCCGGTCGCCCGGCCCGCGCCGGGCCGGGCGACCGGGATCCGCTGGGTGCTGCCCTCCGTCGTGACGGTGGCACTGCTCGTCGTGCTGTGGCAGGTCTATGTCGAGGTCAGCGGTATTCGTCCGCAACTGTTGCCGTCGCCGGCGCGGGTCGTGGCGCAGGGGTGGGCGCACCGTGCCGAGATCGGGGTCCATGCCGCCGCCACCCTCCAGGTGACACTGGCCGGATTCGCGGTATCGCTGAGCCTGGCCTGGCTGCTGGCCGTCGTGGTCGACTTCTCGCCGTGGCTGCGGCGCGCGTTCGTACCGCTGTTCGTCGCCTCCCAGACCCTGCCGATCATCGCGATAGCGCCGTTGATGATCATCTGGTTCGGTTTCGGACTGCTCCCGAAAGTGCTGGTCGTCGCACTCGTCACCTTCTTCCCGATGGCGATCGGGCTGATCGAGGGATTCGCCGCGGCCGACCGCGAGGCGGGTGCGCTACTGCGCAGTATGGGCGCGTCCCGGGTCCAGGTGTTCCGTTACGTCCGGTTGCCGTCCGCGGTGCCCCGATTCTTCACCGCATTGCGGATCGGGATCACCTATGCGGTGGTCGGCGCGGTCTTCGCCGAATACGTCGGGGCCAGCGCGGGCCTCGGCATCTATATGAGTCTGCAGAAGAACTCCTTCCGCACCGACCTGGTACTGGCGGCGGTACTCGTGACCGCGCTGCTCAGTATCGCGCTGTATCTGCTGACCTTCGCGATCGAACGGCTGGTCGCACCGTGGTCCCGCGCGGAGAACAGGAGTCGACGTGACTGAGGCGCGCGGGCACCGGATCGTCGTCGACGGTCTCACCAAATCGTTTCCGCGGCCCGGCCGGCGCCGACCCGACCGGCAGGTGCTCGGCGGTGTGTCGTTCACCGCGCAGCCGGGTGAGTTCGTCTCCGTCATCGGCCCGAGCGGCTGCGGCAAGAGCACCGTCTTCAATATGCTGGCCGGTCTGGAAACCCCCGACTCGGGCAGTATTCGTTTCGGCACGAGCGACGGCGAGCCGACGGCACCGCACTGCGCCTATATGCCGCAGAAGGATCTGCTGTTCCCGTGGCGTACCGTCCTGGACAACACCGTCCTGGGATTACAGGTGCAGGGCGTCCCGAAGCCGGAGGCCCGGCGCCGGGCCCGCGAACTGTTCCCGGTCTTCGGACTGTCCGGATTCGAGGACGCCCGGCCGTCCCAGCTCTCCGGCGGTATGCGGCAGCGGGCCGCATTGCTGCGGACCGTGGTCCAGGAACGCGAACTGTTGCTGTTGGACGAGCCGTTCGGCGCACTGGACTCGCTGACCCGTACCGAGATGCAGGCGTGGCTCCAGGAGGTCTGGCAGCGCTACCGCTGGATGGTGCTGATGATCACCCACGACATCCGGGAAGCGGTGTACCTGTCGGACCGGGTGATCGTGCTGTCGGCGCGACCGGCCACCGTGCGCCGCGACGTGCGCGTCGAGCTGCCGCGGCCACGGGAGCTGTCGATGATCACGACCCCCGAGTTCGTGGCCCTGGAGCAGGACCTGCTCGACGTACTCCACGAGGAAGCACGGCACGCGCTCGCTCAGCGAGACCATTGAGGCCACTCGGAGAATTCGTCGGCCGGTGGTCCAGGATGGTCTGGGTGCCCTGTCCGCGGCGGCGGCTCCGGCGCCGGCCCTGCCCGACGGGCGTTTCCCCGGGCGGTCCCCGGTCAGGAAACCGGCTGATTGCCGCCGGGTGGATGGACCGCCGTAAGAATTCCGGCCCGCCGCGGCCGGTTCGGCGAGACAATCGTCGGACCGCCGGAAGGTCCGCAGCATCGCCTCCCGGGGCACGCGAGATCCGTAGGAGGGCCATGTTCGTTCCGTTCAGTGTCTCCGATTTCCTCGACCGCGCCGAAACCGTGTACGGCGACCGGATCGGTATCGTCGACGAACCCGCCCAGCCCGCGCCCGGCCAGGGTTCGCTGACCTACGCCGGGGTCGCCGACCTCGCCCGCAGACAGGCAACCCGCCTCGACGAACTGGGTATCGGGGCCGGGGACCGGGTCGCGCTGGTCAGCCATAATTCGAGTCGGCTGCTGACCTCGTTCTTCGGAGTGAGCGGCTGGGGCCGGGTGCTGGTCCCGATCAACTTCCGCCTGCGCCCCGACGAGGTGCGCTATATCGTCGAGAATTCCGGGGCCCGGGCCCTGTACGTGGACCCGGAACTCGCGGACTCGCTCGGTGAGCTCGACTGCGAGCACAAGTTCGTGCTGGGTGACGACACCGACCTCTACGCCGCCCCCGGGGCGGTACCGCGGCCGTGGGAACCCGACGAATCCGCCACCGCCACCATCAACTACACCTCCGGGACCACCGCCCGCCCCAAGGGCGTGCAGATCACCCATCGCAGTATCTGGGTCAATGCCGTCACCTTCGGCCTGCACACCACGATCAGCGACCGCGACGTCTATCTGCACACCCTGCCGATGTTCCACGCGAACGGCTGGGGCATGCCCTTCGCGATGACCGGCGTCGGTGCCCGCCACATCGTCCTGCGCAAGATAGACGGGGCCGAGATCCTGCGCCGGGTGCGCGATCACGGCGTCACGGTGCTGTGCGCCGCCCCCGCGGTCGCCGCCGCGGTGCTCGACGCCGCACAGACCTGGGAGGGCGATATCCCCGGCCGCGACCGGGTGCGGATCATCATGGCCGGGGCGCCGCCGCCGACGAGAACCGTCGCCCGTGTCGAGGAGGAACTCGGCTGGGAGTTCATCCAGATCTACGGCCTGACCGAGACCTCACCGCTGCTGACCGTCAACCGTTCCCGGGCGGAATGGGACGACCTCGATCCGGAGACCAGGGCCGGGAAGCTGACCCGTGCCGGGGCACCGGCCCTGGGCGTCCGGCTGCGGGCCGAGGAACCCGAGGAGGGGTCGAGCGAGGTGCTGGCCCGGTCCAATGTGGTGATGGAGGGCTACTGGGACCGCCCCGAGGAGAGCGCGGCCGCGCTGGCCGGCGGATGGTTCCACACCGGCGACGGCGGAACCCTCGGCGACGACGGCTACCTGACCATCGCCGACCGCAAAAGGATGTGATCATCACCGGCGGCGAGAACGTGTCCTCGATCGAAGTCGAGGACTGTCTGTTCTCCCATCCCGCTGTCGCGGAGGTGGCGGTGATCGCGGTACCGAGCGAGAAGTGGGGCGAGACCATCAAAGCGTTGGTCGTGCTGGCCCCGGACGCCGAAGCGAGCAACGCGACCGAGGCCGAACTGATCGCCTGGTGCAAACAGCGGTTGGCCGGCTACAAGGCGCCGACCTCCGTGGAGTTCCGCAGCGAGTTGGCCCGGACCGCGACCGGGAAGCTCCAGAAGTTCACACTGCGCGCACCGTACTGGAGCGGCCGCGGCCGCCAGGTCAACTGATATCCGGCGGGCTTGCGCGAAGCTCACCGCTTGGCGTAGTCGGCGACCCCCTGCCAGTCGATCATGACGCAGGGTTCGTCGCCGAGGGTCCAGGCATCGTGTCGCGTGGCTGTGGCGGCGGCAAGGGAGCGGGCCGCCACAGCCGGATGAGCCGGATGCGCGGGGGCGGAGGACGCCCGTCGGCGAATCGGCTCGCGGGCCGACCGGTCGGCGCTTCCGGTACTGGGCGACTACGCGGGCCCGGCAGGCACTCGGTCGGCCGAGTCGAGCGGTATCGGTTGGAACATCGGGGGCTCGTCTCCGGGAAACAGGGCTGTCGGACCATAGATCCAGTCGGTGAACGAATAGTCGTCTACCGCGCGCTCCCGCAGCAGCACATTGCGCTGCGCGCGCCGGACCCCGTCGAGATGCCAGAGTTCACCCCACGCCCGGGCCGTCAGCACCACCCGCCGGCAGTGTTCCGGCCGGACCGCCTCGTACGCCGCGAGTGCCCCCATCCAGTCGACCGCGCCGTCGACGCCACGCCGCCGCCGCACGTGTTCCGCGAGTACCCACCCGTCCTCGATCGCCATGATCGCGCCCTGCGCCATGTACTGCAGCGGTGGGTGGGCGGCATCGCCGAGCAGCGCGATCCGTCCGTCGACCCAGGTGTCGATCGGATCGCGGTCGTACATCCGCCACCATTTGTCCCGCCACATGTCCGGCAGTCGATCCCGGACGAAATCGCAGGTCGCGGCGAAGGCGGCATCGAGTTCGTCGGGAGTGCCCCAATCGTCGAGTCCGGCGACGGCCTTCGGGGATTCGAAGACCGCGACCTGATTGAGCAGATCGCCGCCACGTAGCCCGTAGTGGACGAAATGGCAGCGCGGACCGACATAGACGACCACTTCGGAGAGGTCCACCGGCCGGTCCACCTCCGCGATCGGCACGGTACCGCGGTAGGCGACATAGGCCGAGGACACCGGCCGGTCGTCGGTGACCAGCGTGCGCGCGACGGAATGCAACCCGTCGGCCGCGATCACGATATTCGCCTCGTGGACCGCACCGGCCTGCGTTGTCGCACCGGCTTTCCCATCGCCCTGCGTGTAGGAGACGACGCGCTGTTCGGTGAGCAGTTCGACACCCGCGTCCCGGCACGCCTCCAAGAACAGCGCGTGCAGATCGCTGCGGTGGATGACCAGGTACGGGAAGCCGTACTCGCGTTCCAGATCGCGCAGATCGAGTGAGGTCAGTTCGCTTCCGTCGACCGCGTCCCGCATCACCATCCGGTCGGGAACGACCCCGCGGGCCTTCACCTCGTCCAGCAGACCGTACTCGTTCAGGATGCGGGTGCAGTTGGGTGCGAGCTGAATCCCCGCCCCGACCTCACCGAACTGTTTCGCCTGCTCCAGGACTCGCACCCGCAGGCCGAGCCGGGCCAGTGCGAAAGCGGTACTCAGCCCGCCGATACCGCCGCCGACGAGGACGACGTCAGGGGTGCTCACGATGAGCCTCCTCTACAACCAGGGGCCGAGGTCGGGGACATCGGCGAGGGAATGGGGACGACCGGCGAGGTAGGCGGCGACCTCGGGAAGCGGCCCACTGGGGATTTCGTCGAGTCCGCGCTTGCCCCGGATGTCGGTGACGAGCGCGAAGAGGAACTCGTCGGGGAGGTCGGCGAAAGTGGTGCCCGTGCCGAGATCCACCGCATGGACACACACCTCGCGCGCCCGTAGCCACGGGATCTCCGTGGCCGGGACGGTCCGCCCCTGCGCGGTGACGACCTCGTTGTGCCAGTCGTCTTCGCTCAGCGCCTCCATCGCGACGGACAGCTTGCGGACCGCCTCGTTCAACCAGGTGGTCAGCTCGTCCGCGGCCAGCGCGGCGCCCGATTCGATATCGGCATTGCGCTGGTCGGGCGAGGAATACATCGGCCTACGTTCACCGGTGCGGGCCCAGTGCACCAAATTCCCGAGCGCGTCCGCGTTGGCCGCGACATGCGTCACCAGATGCTTACGCGTCCACCCGGGCAGGAGGCTCGGCGCCGACATCGACTCGTCGTCGAGCAGAGCGACCTGCGTGACGAACAGCCCCGTCCCGTGCTCGGCCCACTTCAGCGAGTCGGTGTGCGTCCGCCCGGTCACGAGGCCTTCACGACCTTGTTCGCGCACGCCCCCAGCCCGGCGATCCGGGTCACCACGGTTTCCCCGCCGACCAGGTAGACCTTCGGGTCCCGGGCGTGACCGACCCCCGCCGGGGTGCCGGTGGCGATCATGTCCCCGGGGTTCAGCCGGATCACCGTCGACACGTACTGCACCAGGTGAACCGGGTCGAACAGCAGCGTCCCGGTGTCGTCGTGCTGCATGACCTGCCCGTCGACCAGCGTCTCGACCTCGAGCGCCGGCCGCACCCCGCCGACCTCGTCCGGGGTGACGACATAGGGTCCGACCGGGGTGGAGGAATCCCAGATCTTGCCCTGCGTCCATTCGATCGTCCGGAACTGCCAGTCCCGCACCGATACATCGTTCATCACGGTGAACCCCGCGATGGCCGCCGCGGCTTCGGTCTCGGTGGCCCGCCGCACCGGCTTGCCCACGACCACCACCAGCTCGACCTCCCAGTCCAGGGCGTCGGTCTCGGCCGGTTTCACGATCGGATCGTTCGGCCCGATGAGGCTGTCGGCGAACTTCGGGAAAAGGGTGGGGTAGCCGGGGAGTTCGCGCCCCATCTCCTTGATGTGGTTGGTGTAGTTGTGCCCGACGCAGATCACCTTCGACGGGTTCGGCACCACCGCGGCGAAATCCGCGCCGGCCGCCGGCCACGTCCGCCCGGTGGCCTCGGCCGCGCGGGTGGCCCAATCGTCGTGGGCGAACAGGGCGCCGAGGTCGTCGTAGCCGAGGTCGACGAGCGTGTCACCGTCGAGGCGCACCGCGCGGGTGCCGCCGTCGACGCGCAGGGTGGCGAGTTTCATCGGGTGATCTCCTGACGGTCGAGCCGGAGCGCCTCGAAAACGGGCGCGTCCGAGAAACGGAAAAGGTCCAGGGCGCCGGAATCGGAATCGGTGGATCCGGCTTCCGATCTGGCGGAGAAGGGTTCCCACGAGGGGACGACGAACAGGTCACCGCGGGTGACCGACCAACTCGTGTCTCCCACGGTCACCGTGCCGGACCCGTCGAACACCTGATACACCGACGACCCGGTCTCGCGGACCGGCGCGGTTTCCGAACCGCGGGTGACCCGGTGGAATTCCGCTCGCATGGTCGGCAGCACATCGGTGCCGTCGTGCGGATTGGAGAACCGCACCGCCGCGTGCCCGGGTTCGACGGTCCCGCCGTACCCTTCCTGCTCCAACAGCAGCTGATCGGTCAACGCGGCATCCGTGTGCTCCCACTTGTAGGCCAGCAGCGGTGACCCCGGCGCCACCGCACCCACCGACAGCGGCCGCAACCCCGGATGCCCCCACAGTCGCTCCGACCGCGACCGCTCCGGCGTGATCCGTTCCGCGGCGCTGATCTCCGCGCGCCCGAACTGGAAGAACTGCGATTCCATGACGTACTGGAACGGAATGTCCAGTCCATCGATCCAGGCCATCGGCTCCGTGGTCGCATTGTGGTGCGCATGCCAGTTCCACCCCGCCTGCGGCAGGAAATCACCGCGCCGCATCGGCACCGCGTCCCCGCGCGCCGTATCCCCGGTGCCACCGACCACCGTCCACACCCCCGAACCCTCCACCACGAACCGGAAGGCATGCTGCGTGTGCCGGTGCTCCGGGGCGTCCTCCCCGGGCATCAGATACTGGATCGCCGCCCACAATGTCGGCGTCGCGAACGGCCGCCCACCGAGCGCTGGATTGGCCAGCGCGATCGCCCGCCGCTCACCCCCGCGGCCGACCGGCACGATATCGCCCGCCTGCGCCGCCAGCCGCAGCAGATTCTCCCACCGCCACAGATGCGGCACCGCCCGCGACCGCGGATGCGCCGGCATCAGATCACCGATCTCGGTCCACAGCGGAACCAGCAACTCCTGCTCGAAACCGCGGTACAACTCCTCCAGGGCGGGAGTGACGTCCGGCTGGTCCGGCGCCGCGACCGCCCGCAGGCGGACGGGGGTGTCAGTGGTGCTCATATCGCCTACAGTGGCCCTTGCCGAGAAAGCAGAACAGCTAATTCTGGAGAGCAGAACGGAAAGTATGAGCACCACGGCACCGAAGACGCCCCCGGCATACGTCGTGACCAGCGCGGACCACGCGCTGCGGGCAGCGGTGATGCTGCAGCTGGAGGGCGGGTCGACGGTCAGTCAGGTCGCCGAACGGCTCGGGGTGGCGCGGTCGACGGCCCATCGGTTGTTACAGACGCTGGTGTATCGGGACTTCGCGGTGCAGGACGAGCAGCGGGTCTACCACCCGGGGCCGGTGCTCGAGCTGGCCACGCATTCACAATCGCGGACGTCCCGGCTCCGGGCGGCCGCGCTGCCCCATCTGCAACGGCTGGTCGATCTGGTGGGGGAGTCGGCGAACCTGACGATTCGGGCGGGGGACACGGCTCGGTTCATCGCCAGTGTCGAATGCCGGCAGGCGCTGCGGGTGGGGTCGAGGGAGGGGATGGTCTTCCCGGCCCATCGCACGACCGCCGGTCTGGTGCTGCTCGCGGAACTCGAACCGGCCGAGCTGGACGAGCTCTACGACGAAGCACGGTACGCCGAGCGTCCCGACGAGCGACCGGACCTGCCGAGTCTGCGCGCCCAGCTCGCCAAGGTGCGCCGGGCGGGGTTCGCGCTGAACGACGGGCTGTCGGAGCGCGGAGTGGTCGCGGTCGGGGTTCCGGTGCGGGAGGCGGACGGGACCGCGCTGGCGGGTCTGTCGGTATCGATGCCCTCGGTCCGCTACCTCCCGAGTCGGCTACCGACCCTGGTCGCTACCTTGCACCGGGCCGCCGGCGGGATCGAAGCGGACCGAGGCGCCGACCGAGGAACGCCGCCGCAGCCCGGGCGGCACGAGTAGGAGAGGCCGGCTCCACACTCGTCACCGCGGCGGTGGTCAGAGTATCGGTGTCGATCGCTCCAGTCCGGGGATCTCGCCGTTACGGAACGCATCGACGAAAAGCTCGTGGTCGGTGCGCGTGCGAAGAGCGTATGACTGGCCGAAATCCACCATATCGCGCACGAATTCGTCCTCGTCGGAGCCGATGGCCGCCATGATCGCCTCTTCGCTCTGGAAATCGACCAGTGTCTGATCGGAGTCGGCGTCGGAGACGCAATGCATACCCGCGGTCGCCTGGCCGAGATATTCGATCACCGGTTGCATTTCCTCCGGCTCGGTGAGATCGGACCAGTCGAGGTCGTGTACGTACGGTGAGAGTTCGGAGACGATATATCCGTTGCCGCCGATCTCGGTGTAGCCGAGCCAGGGGTCGGCATGTGCCTGGAGGGCGCGCTGGGACACGGCGGTGCGGTGCCCGTGGTGCCGGAAATAATCTCGGATCCGCTCGTCTTGCACGATCCGGCCGGGCGCGGCGATATTCCCCTGTTTCATGGACAGGATCACGTCGTTCTCCAGCGCCTCCGTCTGCCCCTCGACGAGGATGTTGTACGCGGGCAGCCCCGCCGACCCGATCCCGAAGCCTTTTCGGCCGACGATATCCTTCACCTGGTAGGTGATGCTCCGAAACCGCTTATGTGTCGGAATCGTCTCCAGGTATCCGGTGAAGGCGTCCAGCACCAGGGCGTGCTCTTCTTCGTTCAGGGAGCGGACATCCTTGCCCGGCCGGAATCGGCGTTCGTAGTTCTCGACCATGGTGGTGCTCGCCAGTAGCGCGGTGCGGGTGTTCATCCGGGCGTCCAGCAACACATCGTGCACGGGGCCCTCGGTATTGCGCAGATGCAGTTTGAAATCCTGCTCGTTCTGGGTGCCCTCGTGAAAGGCGCGCACCATCCGCACATAAGAGCGCGCGTAAGTCGTGGTCAGTGCCTCGATATCGGCATCGGAGACGGTCTTGCGGCGGGCCAGCAGCGCCACGCTGGCGCAGAACCGTTTGATATCCCAGGTGAACGCGCCGAGATACGCTTCGTCGAAATCATTGACGTCGAAGACGAATTGGCCGGCGGAATCCATATAGGTGCCGAAATTCTCCGCGTGCAGATCGCCCTGGATCCAGATCCTGCCGGTGCGCTCATCGGCCCACCGGTCCTCGGTGGCGGCCATATCGTTGTAGAACAGACAGGCGGACCCGCGGTAGAAGGCGAACGGGTTGTCCGCCATTTTGCGGAACTTCTTGCGGAACGCGTCGGGGTCGGCGGCGATCATGTCGCCGAAGGCGTCGGTGAAGACCTCGACGATCTCGGCCTTACGATCGCCCGCACTGTCCTCGCTGGTCCCGTCGTCCATACCCACGATCTCGGCCCCGTCCTCTCGTCATGATCTCGTTGCCGTCCCGGCGCCGGGCCACCGAGGCGCTGGATTCGATCGTGCCAGAACCCGTTCCGCGGTGTGCCCCCCGCTACGGCGAGCGCGGCGAATTCCTCGTCCGGCGAACCGGCGACCGGCCGCGTCCTGCTGTAGAGAGCGAAATACAGCATGAACAGCGGCCCCACACGCCGCGGCCGGAGCGGAGGCCGCCGATAGCGTTGTTCACGCAGCCCCCGGCGTCGCATGCGAGGACGACACGGCAGCCGCCGGCCGCAGCCGCGCGAGGATTCCATCGAGGTCGATGGCGAACATCTCGGGCCGGAAGACGTGGCCGCCGGACACCTCGTACCATTCGTGCGGGATGCCGGCGTCGCGCAAGCGCGCCCGGAATTCCCGCTGGCCGGCCAGCACCTGCGTCTCGTTCACGCTGTCGAACCAGTCGACCGGATCCGGACTGGTGCCGGCGACCAGGAAGATCCGCTTGTTCCGGTAACTGTCGATCCGCTCGACCGGGTTGTCGGCGCTGACCCTGGCCTGGTTCCAGAACGGCGCACCGTAGACCGTGCCGCCGCCCAGTTCCACGGCCGCCGACGACAGGTTCGCCCAGTGCACCACCAGGCCGAAATCGCGACGCAGACTCGCCGGGCCGGAATGGCTGCTGACCGAAGCGAAATGACCGTAGTACTTGGCCGTGTACTTGAGCGCGCCGAAGCCACCCATCGAGAACCCGGCGACCGCGCGGCCGTCGTACTCGGCGTAGGTGCGGAAATTCGCGTCGATCCAGGGGAGCAGCTGGGCGATGTGGAAGGTCTCCCAATTGCGCGGGCCGACGAACGAGCTGACCGGGTTGGAGTACCAGCCCGCGCGCCCACCGTCGGGCATGACGACGATGATCGGCTTCCCGGCGGTGAGGTCACGAATACCCAGAAAGTCGAACTGGCGGAAATCCTCGCCGCCACCGTGGAAGAGATAGAGGACGGGGTAGGTGAGTCCACTGGTCGAGTAGTCGTCGGGGAGCAGGACGTTGACCCCTGGGTTCCAACCGATCGCACCTGTCTGGAAGCGGTAATACCACATTCGAGGGTCGCTCTCGTCACGGTCCACGATCGTCAGTCCGAATCCGTCGCCGCGTCCGACGAATATCACCAGTACCTCGCCGACGCCGACGACCTCGGGATCGGCGAGGCCGTTCACGGCGGCGATCAGCGGGGAGAACGAGGAGTCGCCGTAGTAGCGCAATGCCAACTCCGGCAGCGTGTCCCCCGCGCGTACCTTGTATCTGATGATCTCGGGGATGATCAGTTCTTGCCCGACGTGGAGGGTGTCGGGCTCGGTGATCGCGCCGGCGGTGGTGATCAGGCGGTGTAGTCCCGCGTCGCCGTAGAAGCGTAGAGCCAAGTCCGGCAGCGTGTCCCCGGCGACCGCCGTGTGCCGGGTGAAATCCGGGATGATCAATTGTTGCCCGACGTGGAGGGTGTCGGGCTCGGTGATCGCGCCGGCGGTGGTGATCAGGCGGTGTAGTCCGGCGTCACCGTAGAAGCGTAAAGCCAAGTCGGGCAAAGTTTCCCCCGTGACAACCATATGAGTTCTGACCATTCGAATCACCCCTTCGATAGCATATTGCTCTAGTCTCCAACGCGGGTAATTCGTTGTCCAGTACTTCACAAAACTGTATGTGCAGCGAAAACAATTGCCCGACGGCGGAGTTCGGTGGCAAGATCGGCGGCGCTCCGATCGATCGGGTGTGACCGCAAGCACTTCCGGTCGCGGGGTTTTGCGCGCCTGTTCTCCTGACTCCGAAGGCCGCGGCGAGCAGCGACACCGGGCCCGGGCCTGTGGCCGGTTCCGCAACCCGGACCGGAGCTGAGTGTTCGCCCCGCGACGCCCGCAGCCGTCGATCGACCGGTGCCACCTGACACCCCCCGCGATATGCGCCTGCTTCCCACCGGGTCACCCGCCGCGATGTCGACGATGCGTAGGACGTCCCGAAGTGGGTAGTTCAGCATGCGCAGTACGTCCTACCAGCGCAAACAACGCACTACGCGGTAACTGCGCGGATCCGGCCACCGATATATCGAGGAGGACTCAGTGATGTACACGATCGGTCACCACAGGGGCGGGATACGGCGGTGGGGGGCGGGCGCGGCGCTCGCGGCAATCCTCGTCTGGGGTGGTTCCGCCGCGGCGGCCGCGCAGCCGGCGCCCGACGAACAGTCATTGGAAGCGGCACGGCAGGCGCTGATGGGGGCGACGGTCGAATCCGTCGAGGTCGACCTGTCCAGCGGTGCTCCCGAACTGGAGGTCGACCTCCGGACCCGTGACGGTGCCGGCTACGAGGTGACGGTCGATATGAGCACGGCCACGGTGCTGTCGGTCGAACCGGACGACGACTGAGCCGGTCGTCGGCGTCCGGACGGTGGACCGGGCGGCCGAACCACCACGCCGTGTGGGACGGAAGGCGGGTTCGACCGACAGGTCCGGTACCGGCGCTCGGGCGGTGCGGAGCGCATCGGCCGGATGCCGAGGCAGTTCGAAGCCCGGGAGGTCGTCGGTTACCGCTACCTGCGGCAATCAGCGCGGATCCGCGCCGCGGCCCTCCGGAAACGGCCGCGGATGTACTCGACGCCCTCGGGCAGGGACGGGAACCCCTGTCGTCGGGCCGCCGAATGACCTGGAGTTCGACGTCGGCGCCACCGGGCGAACGAAACCGGTGCACTGGCCGAGTGGCCGCGCCGCCCGGCGCGGGCCGGGGGGGAGTCGCCCCCCGCCCCGGGCGGCCGGCCGCGGCGAAAGCGCGACCGATGTCGGTCGCCTGGGTGAGTATGGGCC
>NZ_JBEXLL010000022.1:0-80532 GCF_040609955.1 Nocardia sp. NPDC004568 | reverse complement strand
TTTCGGCCTCGAAGCGCATGCGCCGCAGGCGCGAGTCTCGAGGCCGAAACGGCGAGACCAAGGGGGCCTCAACCCCGCGACGCCGCAGGCGGCGCCAAAAAACACAGCACCTTCACGAGCAAGCCCACCTCTCACCTTCCCGAGCAAGCCCACCTCTCACCTTCACGAGCAAGCCCACCTCTCACCTTCCCGAGCAAGCCCACCTCTCACCTTCCCGAACAAACCCCACCCCTCACCTCCCCCAGCAAGCCCACCCCTCACCTCCACGAACAAACCCACCCCTCACCTCCACGAACAAACCCACCCCTCACCCTCCCGAGCAAGCCCACCCCCACCACCACGCCCCCACGTCCCCACGTCCCCACAACGAGAGCTCACCCGCTCCCCCTGCACCCAGCCGTGACCCCCGCCCCCACTTCTGCCCCGCGGACCCGAGCAGACGCACTCGGCCGAAATCGCCGCCCCGGTTCGGATGACCGCGAACTCGGCACCTTTCGAGGGCGCGGCAGTGTGCCACATAGTCCGCGCCGACCCATTGTGATCTGCGACCTACTCCCCGGTAGCCCTATCCGAGTTCCGGCTTTGTTGGCAGACTGCCTACACTCGCCCCGAGACAGATAGTGTCGACCACGGGCGCGGAGCCCGCGTAGCGCGGATCCGAACCCACGGACCCGGAGCCCACCAAGCGATCCGATCCTCTTCGGAAGCCGGACAGCGGACCCCGATCCGCGGGAGCGGAGCCGAAGCGCGGCCCATCCCGCACAGCGAACACAGAGATTGCACACAGGAGGCTCAGTGCCCAGCCATGCCAGCGCGCGGATCACGAAGGTACTCGTAGCTAACCGAGGCGAGATTGCCGTGCGCGTTATCCGGGCGGCCAAGGACGCCGGCCTCGGCAGTGTCGCCGTTTACGCGGAACCCGATGCCGACGCACCCTTCGTCAAGCTCGCCGACGAAGCCTTCGCCCTCGGCGGGCAGACCTCTGCCGAGTCGTACCTGGTCTTCGACAAGATCCTGGATGCCGCCGCCAAATCCGGCGCCGATGCCATCCACCCGGGTTACGGCTTCCTCTCCGAGAACGCCGACTTCGCCCAGGCCGTCCTCGACGCCGGGCTGATCTGGATCGGCCCGTCGCCGCAGTCCATCCGCGACCTCGGTGACAAGGTCACCGCGCGGCATATCGCCGAACGGGCGAAGGCGCCGATGGCCGCGGGCACCAAGGACCCGGTGAAGAACGCCGACGAGGTCGTCGAGTTCGCGAAGAAGTACGGCGTGCCGGTCGCGATCAAGGCCGCCTTCGGTGGCGGTGGCCGCGGGATGAAGGTCGCGCACACCATCGAGGAGATCCCCGAACTGTTCGAGTCGGCGACCCGTGAAGCGGTCGCCGCCTTCGGTCGCGGTGAATGCTTCGTCGAGCAGTACCTGGACAAGGCGCGCCACGTCGAGGCCCAGGTGATCGCCGACCAGCACGGCAATGTGATCGTCGCCGGCACCCGCGACTGCTCGCTGCAGCGCCGCTTCCAGAAGCTGGTCGAGGAGGCTCCGGCCCCGTTCCTGACCGACGATCAGCGGGCCCGCATCCACGCCTCGGCCAAGGCCATCTGCAAGGAGGCCGGTTACTACGGCGCCGGCACGGTCGAATACCTGGTGCAGGGCGATACCGTCTCGTTCCTCGAGGTGAACACCCGTCTGCAGGTCGAGCACCCGGTCACCGAGGAGACCTCCGGTATCGACCTGGTCCGCCAGCAGTTCCGCATCGCCAACGGCGAGAAGCTGGAGATCACCGAGGACCCGACCCCGCGCGGCCACTCCTTCGAGTTCCGGATCAACGGCGAGGACGCGGGCCGTAACTTCCTGCCCGCCCCCGGCCCGGTCACCGTGTACTCCGAGCCGACCGGCCCGGGTGTGCGCGTCGACTCCGGCGTGGTGGCCGGCAGCGTGATCGGCGGCCAGTTCGACTCGATGCTGGCCAAGCTGATCGTCACCGGTGAGAACCGCACCCAGGCGCTGGAGCGGGCGCGGCGGGCGCTCGCCGAGTTCCAGGTGGAGGGTCTGGCCACGGTCATCCCGTTCCACCGGGCCATCGTCGAGGATCCGGCCTTCATCGGCGACGGCGAATCGTTCGACGTCTACACCAAGTGGATCGAGACCGAGTGGAAGAACACCGTCGAGCCGTTCACCGGCGGTGCCCCGGCCGACGAGGACGACGAGCCGCGGCAGAAGGTCGTGGTCGAGGTCGGCGGCCGCCGGGTCGAGGTGTCGCTGCCGGGCCAGTTCTCGATCGGTTCCGGCGCTCCGGCGGCGGCCGGTGCGGTCCGCAAGAAGCCGAAGCCGCGTACGCGGGGTGGCGCGGGCGGCGGCGCCGCCTCCGGTGACGCGGTCACCGCTCCCATGCAGGGCACCGTGGTCAAGGTCGCGGTCGAGGAAGGCCAGACCGTCGAGGCCGGCGATCTGATCGTGGTGCTCGAGGCCATGAAGATGGAGAACCCGGTCAACGCGCACAAGGCCGGTGTGGTCACCGGACTGAACGTGGCCGCCGGCGCGGCGATCACCCAGGGCACCGTTCTCGCCGAGATCAAGTAGCGCTCACGCGGCGGACCGCGACCGGTGTGCGACGGCATGCCGACCGGTGAGCCAACAGTGGATGCACACTGCTCCGGAGCGGGTGCGCGGCCGATTGCCGCCACCCGCTCCGGCGTATGGTGACCTGGTGAGCCCAGTACAACCGACGGTCGCGGAGGTGATCCGCGACCGTTTCGCATCCGAGAGCCGGGCCGACGGCCATCGGCTCGTACTCGTCGTCGAGGGTGGCGGCAGCCGCGGGGTGTACTCCAGCGGAATGGTGCACGCACTGGAACAGCTCGGGATGGCACGGGTCTTCGATGCCGTGTACGGCACCTCGGCGGGCGCGATCAACGCCGCGTGGTTGCTGTGTGGCCGGGCGGGGCGGGGTCTGCGGGCCTGGACCGACGCCGCGATCATGCGCCGGGCCATCGACCCGGCCCGGATGCTGCGCGGCCGGCCCGCCTTCGACCTGAACTATCTGGTGCACAAGGTGTACGACGGGCTGCATCCGATGGATTTCCCGGCCATTCTGGCGAACGAAACCACCTTTCACCCCATCGCCACCGATATCCACACCGGCGAACCGGTGGACCTGCATCCGTTCATCGTCGACAAGGTGACGCTGCAGACCGCGCTCCGGGCGTCCTCCGGGCTACCGCTGCTGGCCGGTCCCCCGGTGGAATTGGGCGGTCGCCGCTACTTCGACGGCGGCCTCTCGGAAACGGTCCCGGTACGCAGCGCGCTGCAGGCCGGAGCCACCCATGCGCTCATCCTGCGGACCCGGCGCGCCGACGAACGCCGTCCCCCGCCGCCCTGGCTGCACGACGTGGTCGGCGGCACCTATATGCGGTTCATCGCCCCCGGCGCCTACCGTGCCTGGAAGCTGCGGCCCGGTCAGCAGGCGCTGGAGGACGGCGTGATCACCGCGATGGGTGCGGCGGCCTGTCAGATCCATCCGCCGGCCGGATCGCCGGATATCAGCAGCGTCGAAACCGATCCCGGCGTTCTCGCGCGCGGTATGGAGATCGGCCGCCGCGTGGTCGCCGAACTCTTCGCCGAGTTCGCCTGTGTTCACGGCGCGTCCGGGAGCGCGGAGCCGGCGCCCTCGTAATCCCCGGCTCTCTGCTCCGCCGACCGATCCCTGCGCCGCTCCGGATCGTGTCGGGTCCCGGCCGCGCAGTCGGAGTGAACCCTTCCGGCCCGCCTGATCGGCCCGGGTTTCGGGCCGCCCTATGGCTCGGACCTGCGTCGATCCGAAACCGGCCTTCCGTCTCGTCGGCGCCCGTCTCGATTCAGTCGAAGCGGATGCCCTGGGCCAGGGGCAGCTCGGTGGAGTAGTTGATGGTGTTGGTGGCGCGCCGCATATAGGTCTTCCATGCGTCCGAGCCCGATTCGCGGCCGCCGCCGGTGTGCTTCTCGCCGCCGAACGCGCCGCCGATCTCCGCCCCGGAGGTGCCGATATTGACATTGGCGATCCCGCAGTCCGAACCGTCGGCGGCGAGGAAGCGTTCGGCTTCCCGCTGGTCGGTGGTGAAGATCGCCGAGGACAGGCCCTGCGGGACGCCGTTGTGCAGGGCCAGAGCGGTATCGAAATCGTCGTAGGTGAGGACGTAGAGGATCGGAGCGAAGGTCTCCTCGCGCACCACCTCGGTCTGGGCGGGCATCCGCACGATCGCCGGGTCGGCGTAGTAGGCCTCGGGACCCACGCCCGCGGGTTCGACCCGCTCGCCCCCGCACAGCACCTCGCCGCCGTCACCGCGAGCACGCGCGAGCGCGTCCCACATCCCGGCCCACGCGCCGGGCCCGTGCAGCGGACCCACCTGGGTACCCGGGTCCAGCGGATTACCCACCCGCAATTGCCCGTACGCGCGCACCAGGCGGTCCAGCAGTTCTTCGGCGACCGAGGAGTGCACGATGAGCCGGCGCAGACTCGTGCAGCGCTGTCCAGCGGTACCGACGGCCGCGAAAACGATGCCCCGGACGGCCAGGTCCAGATCGGCGGACGGACCGACCACGGCCGCATTGTTGCCGCCCAATTCCAGCAGGCAGCGGCCGAACCGCGCGGCCACCCGCGGCCCGACCGCGCGACCCATCGCCACCGAGCCCGTCGCGCTGACCAGTGCGACCCGCTCGTCGTCGGTCAGTTGTACGCCGGCGTCCGCGGGCCCCAGGATCAGCTGGTGGATCCGGCCGTCCGCCCCGGCGGTGGCGACCGCGCGCCGCAGCAGCGTATGGCAGGCCAGCGCGGTCAGCGGGGTGCGGTCCGAGGGCTTCCACACCACGGTGTCGCCACAGACCAGCGCGACGGCGGTGTTCCAGGCCCACACCGCGACCGGGAAGTTGAAGGCCGAGATCACCCCGACCACACCGAGCGGATGCCAGGTCTCCATGAGGCGGTGGCCCGGCCGCTCCGAGGCCATCGTGTACCCGTAGAGCTGGCGCGACAGCCCCACCGCGAACTCACAGATATCGATCATCTCCTGGACCTCGCCGCGCGCCTCGGCGGGGATCTTGCCCACTTCGAGCGTGACGAGTTCGGCGAGCTCGTCCTGGTGGCGGCGCAACAGTACGGCGAGTTCGCGCACCACCGCGGCCCGCTGCGGGGCCGGGACCAGCCGCCAGGAGACGAAGGCGGCGGCCGCTTCGGTGATCGCGGTGTCGATTCCGGCGGGGCTGTCGGGGCGCAGGCCGATCAGCACTCCGCCGTCGATCGGGCAGCGCACGGACATCTCGCCGGGCGCCGGGTCCGGGATCTGCAGGGCGCGCAGCAGCGCGCCGATCCGGTCGGCGTATCCACCGGTGACGGTCTGCTGTTCGGTCTCGGTCATCACGAACTCCTCGGGTTCGGCCGGACGAAATACGCTGTGCGAATAGGACGGCCGGAGAATGAACGTTCACAACACTGTTCCGGCGGTGTGTCCGCTACGTTAGCCTTCGCTGATGGCGGAAACACCGGCAAAACCAACCCTGGACGAGATCGATCGCCTGCTGATCCGGGAACTGATGGCCGATGGACGGGCGACCCTGTCCAATCTGGCCGAGAAGGCGAGTCTTTCGGTATCCGCCGTGCAGTCACGGGTGCGCAGGCTCGAGGCGCGCGGCGTGATCCGTGGCTACACCGCGAACGTCGATCCCGAAGCGCTGGGACAGCTGCTGTCGGCATTTGTGGCGATCACTCCTCTCGACCCTTCCCAGCCCGACGATGCCCCGGCGGCACTGCAGAACATGCCCGGAATCGAGGCCTGCCATTCGGTGGCGGGCGACGAGAGCTACATCCTGCTGGTCCGGGTGGCCTCGCCGCGGCATCTGGAACAGTTGCTGCAGCAGATCCGGGCGACGGCCAATGTCCGAACCCGGAGCACCATAATCCTGCAGACATTCTACGAAAAGTAGCCGATACCGTAACAACTCTTATTAGTTACGGACTTGTCAGTAAATCTTCCTGACAAGCCGGTTCCGGTCCCGTACCGTCGGAGTGTGACCATCGAACTGGAGCACTCCGGCACGGGCGATGGCAGGACAGATGGCCGCATCCCCGCCTCTCGCGTGTTCGAGACCCTGTCGGCCAGTATGCTCGCCGACGGTTTCGACCTGGTACTCGACCTGCGCGCCTCACGCGGCCGCCATCTGGTGGACGCCCGAGACGGCAGCGAGTACCTCGACATGTTCGGTTTCTTCGCCTCCAGCGCGCTCGGGATGAACCATCCCGCGCTGACCGAGGACGCCGGGTTCCGCGCCGAATTGACCACGGCCGCACTGAACAAGCCGAGCAACTCCGATATCTACACGGTCGAGATGGCGCGTTTCGTGGACACCTTCGTGCGGGTGCTCGGCGATCCGCGCCTACCGCACCTGTTCCTCATCGACGGTGGCGCCCTCGCGGTGGAGAACGCACTCAAAACCGCGTTCGACTGGAAGAGCCGGCACAACGAACTCCACGGACGCACACCGCGACCCGGATACGAGGGCGGGGTCCTTCATCTGACGGGTGCCTTCCACGGCCGCAGCGGATACACCCTGTCGCTGACCAACACCGACCCGGTCAAAACGGAACGCTTTCCGGCCTTCGACTGGCCGCGGATCGAAACCCCCTGGCTCGCGCCGGATATCGATATCGAGGCCGCCGAACGACGCGCGCTCGAGCAGGCCGCCCGCGCCTTCACCGAGCGCCCCCACGGCATCGCCTGCTTCATCGCCGAACCGATCCAGGGCGAAGGCGGCGACCGGCATATGCGCCCGGAGTTCCTGCGCGCGGTCCAGGAACTGTGCCACGCCAACGACGCGCTGTTCGTCCTGGACGAGGTGCAGACCGGTGTCGGCCTCACCGGAAGCACCTGGGCCTACCGGCAACTCGGGCTGGAACCGGACGTGGTGGCGTTCGGGAAGAAGACGCAGGTGTGCGGGATCATGGCCGGCGGCCGGGTGGACGAGATCGGCGACAATGTCTTCACGGTGCCCTCGCGCCTCAATTCCACCTGGGGTGGCAATCTCGCCGATATGGTGCGCGCCACCCGGATCCTCGAGGTCATCGAACGCGACGACCTGATCGCCCGGGCCGCCGAGCTGGGTGCGCTGCTGCTCGACCTGCTACGCGACCTCGCCGAACGCCACACCGCGGTCTCCGAGCCGCGCGGACGCGGCCTGATGTGCGCTGTCACGCTGTCCGACAACGCCTTCCGTGACGCCGTCCTCACCACTCTGCGGGAACGCGAACGGGTGCTCATGATCGGCTCCGGCGAACGCGGCATCCGCTTCCGGCCGCCGCTGACGGTGGAGCCCGACGAACTCATCGCGGCGGTGACCGCATTGGACCGCGTGCTCACCGACCTCTGCTGACAGCGCAACACTCACACCGTGTCGGGTCGCAGACCCAGCGCGCCCACGGCGAACCGGCGCACCGCCTCCGCCGCGGCGACCAGCGCCGCCTGCTGACCGGGCCGGGCCCAGCCCTCGACCGCCGCGGTCCCGTCCGGTCGCGGGGTCACCCCGATCTCGGCCACCAGCTCCGCGCTGACCGGGTCGCACACCGCCCAGGAGAAGTGGGATTCCGCCGCCCACTCGGCGCCGCGGCGGGCCACGTACTCCGGGTCGGTGATCCCGCCCGAGGCCAGCGCGGGCCGGTCGTCGATCCGGTCATCGGCCCGCAGCGCCCGCAGATACCATGCGCCCGCGTTGATCTCGATCGCCTCCATCCGGCCACCCTCGCACAACCCGGCGGGCCCGGCCGACGCCGGTTCGGCGTCGCGGGCATCACGGTCGCGGACGATACCGGTCGGCGACCTCACACTGGGCCGTAGCACCGACCGCGGATAGGGTCGAGGTACAGTCCGGCCCCGGGCAGTTCCCGGATCACCGCGAGCCCGGACCGCGGGCCGGGACAGGGAAGGATGCGTCATGACCGGGCAGCGATTGGGCTGCTACCGGCTCGAGCGATTGCTCGGCCAGGGTGGGATGGGCCAGGTGTGGCTCGCCCACGCCGAGCCCGCCGGTGGTCGTCCGGGCGGGCGCGTCGCGCTCAAGCTGCTCCCCGTCGAACTCGCCGCCGACCAGACCTACCGCAGCCGGTTCGAACGCGAGGCCGAACTCGCCGCCCGCCTGCACGACAGCCATATCGTGCCGATCCACGCCCACGGCGCGCTGGACGGCCGCCTGTTCATCGAGATGGAATACGTCGACGGCGACGATCTGGGCCGGGTGCTGCGCACCAACGGCCCGCTCACGCCGCAGCGCGCGGTCGATATCGTCGCCCAGACCGCGGCGGCGCTGGATGCCGCGCACCGGGCCGCCTTGGTGCACCGGGACGTGAAACCGTCCAATATCGTCGTCCGGCACGACGGTTTCGTGTACCTCATCGACTTCGGTATCGCCCACGGCGCCGGCAGCACCGCCCTCACCGCCTCCGGGCTGGCGGTCGGGACCTGGGCGTACATGGCTCCGGAACGGTTCACCGGGCATACCGACGCCCGCGCCGATATCTACTCCCTCGGCTGTGTCCTCTACGAATGCCTGGCCGGTACGCGCCCGTTCGGCGATACCGATCCGGCGCGGCAGATGCACGACCACCTCACGACCGCACCACCCAGTGTGCGTGCCCTGGTCCCGGGAATCCCCGTGGAACTGGACCGCGTGATCGCCCGGGCGCTGGCCAAGAACCCGGAAGACCGCTACCGCACCGCCGGCGAGTTCGCGCGGGCCGCGCAGAGCGCGCTGCCGGGGACGGCGGTCGCGCCGCGCCCCCATGTGGCCGAGCATCCCGGGACCCGCCACTACGAAGTGGGCGACCGGCCCGACGAGGCGGTCGCGGCCCATCCGGGGACCCGGGCCTACACGGAGCACCCCGCCGGCCCGGCGGCCGGGCCGTCCCCGTCGCACCCGGCCACCCGGGCCTACACCGAGCACACCCCCGGCGAGCCCGGCGCCCTACAACCCCCGGCGCATCCGGCCACCCGCGCCTATACCGGCCATGCTCCCGGCGACCCGGCGTCACCGGCGGCCCATCCGCCGACCCGGGCGTACACCCGGCTGGAGACCAGGTCGCGGCCCGGGCACGGGACCGGTCCGGCGCAGGCCGGCGGGCCGCCGTACACCCGGGGCGCCGCCGGCCCGGCGCTCGCGCCGAACCGTCCCGCACCCCACCCCCCGGGCCCGCGCGGCCGCCGCACCCGGGCGAAACCACCGCGGCGTCGCAAGAGCCGCATACGCCGGCTGCTGCTGTGGCTGACTGTGCTCGTGGTCGTGCCGCTGGTACTGATCGGCGGCTGTGTGGCCGCACTGGTCGGCGGGGCCGGGTCGATCCGGTTCTTCAGCGGCGGCGACACGCCCGGGGCCGGGGCCATCGCCGACGCCGGAGTCCCGGTCCGGGACGGCAACTTCGAATTCGCGGTGCGCAATGTCGAATCGGGAGTGAGCGCGGTCGGTATCGAACGCGCCGAAGGGACGTTCGTGGTGGTCAGCTTCACCGTGCGCAATATCGCGGACCAGCCGACAACCTACCTGCCGCTCGGGCAGGAACTCCACGATACGGCGGGCTCGAAGTTCGCCCCCGACGTCACCGCCACCGCGCAGCGCGCCGCCACCGCGGCCGCCCCGCGCACCCTGCAACCGGGTGAGTCACTGGGCACTCATCTGGTCTACGGGCTGCCCGCCGGGTCGGTGCCCGCGAGCATGACCTTCCGCGATTTCCCGCTCTCCTTCGGCACCACGGTCGCCCTGGACACCCGGTAGGCCGGGACGATCAGTTCAGCCGCAGCGTCCACGCGGTCCGGTGATGCAGCCGGACCCGGGTCCCGGGCGCCACGTCGAAACGCCAGAACGATTCCGGCGCGGCCGCCAGGGCCACGACCAGCGCGGCCCGGATCACCGCCGGATGCGTCACCGCGATCGTATGCGGTGCCCGGTCACCGGCCACCTCGCCGAGCCACGCGTGGACCCGGTCCAGCAGATCGAGCACGGACTCTCCGCCGTGGCCGCGGTAGCCGGGATCGGCGAGCCACCGGCCCACTTCTTCCGGCGGCAGCGATTCCGGTTCCGCACCACGCCAGGCGCCCGCATCGAGATCGCGTAATCTCGATAGTGGTGCGGCGTCCAAGCCCAGTAGCCGGGCAGTCTCTCCGGTCCGCCGCTCCGGGCCCGCGACTATCCGTGCACCTGCCGGTGGTTCGACCGCCCGGTCCGCCAGCGCCGCCCGTCCCGCCGGGGTGAGCGGTTCATCGGCCGGGAAACGCGCCGCCCGTGACGCCTCGGTGACACCGTGGGAGATCAGATCGAGTTTTCGAACACCAGGCACCGTCGAAGCATAGAAACGCCGGACTGTCACCGGTAGCCGGCTCGAAGTGCGGCTCCCGGTCCATCGTGCCCCGCTGCCAGCAGGAGGTGATCGAGGAATGACAGACATACTCATCCGCGCCGTGCCCGGTGCGGTCATCGACGAGATCGACCGGCAAGCCAATGGCCTGGGTATATCCCGTACCGAATTCCTCCGCCGCCGACTCAGCCGGGAGTTCCGGCGGGTGGGCGGAGTGACCACCGAGGACCTGATCCGGCTGGCCGGACTCGCCGGCGAGAACCGGACCCCCGACCTGCTCTCTCCCGACCTCGCCGAAACGGAATTCACCGGCCCGGGCATCACCGGCCCCGAAATGGTCGACGGAGCCCCCGCCTGACCGGTCGGCGACCCGGCCGGCTCGGGTCGGCCGGGTCGCGTCCGTCCCCGTGTCGGTGCTCCGGTGCACACTGGTTTCCGTGACCGAGTTCTCCGCCGCCACCCAGCAGTGGTTCGACGGTGCGTTCCCCGCGCCGACGGCCGCCCAGCTGGGCGCGTGGCAGGCGATCGCGGCCGGTGAGCACACCCTGGTGATCGCGCCGACAGGGTCCGGTAAGACCCTGTCGGCGTTCCTGTGGGCCATCGACCGGCTGGCCGCGGGCGATCCGCCGGATTCGGGTACCTCGGTGCTCTACATCTCCCCGCTCAAGGCCCTGGCTGTGGACGTGGAGCGCAATCTGCGCGCGCCGCTGGTCGGAGTGCGCCAGACGGCCCGGCGCCTCGGCCTGCCGGCCCCGGAGATCAGCGTCGGCGTCCGATCCGGGGACACCACCGCGCAGGAGCGCCGCCGACTACAGCGCACACCGCCCGATATCCTCATCACCACCCCCGAGTCGCTGTTCCTCATGCTCACCTCGGCGGCCCGCGAGACCCTCCGCGGCGTGCGCACGGTCATCGTGGACGAGGTACACGCCATCGCCGGTTCAAAACGGGGGTCGCATCTGGCGCTGTCGCTGGCCCGGTTGGATGCCCTGACCGAACGCCCCGCGCAGCGGATCGGCCTGTCCGCGACCGTGCGGCCACCGGAGGAGGTGGGCCGCTTCCTGGTGGGATCGGCGCCGATCACCATCGTCTCGCCGCCTGCCCCGAAGACCTTCGATCTCTCCGTACGGGTCCCGGTCCCGGATATGACCGAGCCGGGCGATTCGGATCAGCCCGGCTCGCTCTGGCCGCATGTGGACGAGGCGATCGTCGAACTCGTACTCGAGCATCGGTCCTCGATCGTGTTCGCCAATTCGCGCCGGCTCGCCGAACGGCTGACCGCCCGGTTGAACGAGGCCTACGCCGGCCGGCTGGGCGAATCCGTCGACACCGCCCACGCCCCGCCCGCCCAGCTCGGTCCCTCCACCGAGGTCAATCACGGCGCCGAACCGCTGCTGGCCCGAGCGCACCACGGTTCGGTGAGCAAGGAACAGCGGGCCCTCATCGAGGACGACCTCAAGAGCGGCCGGTTGCGCTGTGTAGTGGCCACCAGCAGTCTCGAACTCGGTATCGATATGGGCGCCGTGGACCTGGTGGTCCAGGTCGAGGCGCCGCCCTCGGTGGCGAGCGGGCTGCAGCGCATCGGCCGGGCGGGCCACCAGGTGGGCGAGATATCGCGCGGCGTGCTCTTCCCCAAGCACCGTACCGATGTGGTGCACTGCGCGGTCGCCGCGCAGCGGATGCTGGCCGGGCAGATCGAGGCGCTGAAGATCCCCGCGCATCCCCTGGACATCCTCGCCCAGCAGACGGTCGCGGCCTGCGCCCTGGAACCGCTGGACGTCGACGCCTGGTTCGACACCGTGCGCGGCACCGGTAGCTATGCCGCACTCCCCCGCTCCTCCTACGAGGCCGTCCTGGACCTGCTGGCCGGTCGCTACCCCTCCGACGAGTTCGCCGAACTCCGCCCCCGCCTGGTCTGGGACCGCGACGCCGGGACCCTCACCGGCCGCCCCGGCGCCCAGCGGCTGGCAGTGACCTCGGGCGGCGCGATCCCCGATCGCGGCATGTTCGCGGTGTACATGGTCGGGGAGAAGGCTTCGCGGGTGGGCGAACTCGACGAGGAGATGGTCTACGAGTCACGGGTCGGCGATGTCTTCGCCCTCGGCGCCACCAGCTGGCGGATCGAGGACATCACCTACGACCGCGTCCTGGTGACCCCCGCCTTCGGCCGGCCCGGCCGCCTGCCGTTCTGGCACGGCGATTCGCTCGGCCGCCCGGCCGAACTGGGCGCCGCGCTGGGCGAATTCGTCCGCCGCGCCGGTGCGCAGACCTCCCCGGAAACCCTCACCGAGCAGACCACCGCCGCCGGGTTGGACGAGAACGCCACCGCGAACCTGCGTGCGCTGCTGGAGGATCAGCGCAACGCGACCGGCCGACTGCCCACCGACCGCACCATGGTGGTCGAACGTTTCCGCGACGAACTCGGCGACTGGCGGCTGGTCCTGCACTCGCCCTACGGGATGCCGGTGCACGCGGCCTGGGCGCTGGCCGTGGGCGCCCGCCTACGCGAGCGCTTCGGCGTCGACGCCGCCCCGAACGCCTCCGACGACGGCATCGTGGTGCGGCTGCCCGATACCACCGACGAACCACCGGGCGCGGAACTGTTCGTCTTCGAACCCGACGAGATCGACGACCTGGTCACCGAACAGGTCGGCGGATCGGCCCTGTTCGCGTCCCGTTTCCGGGAGTGCGCGGCCCGGGCGCTGCTGCTGCCGCGCCGCGATCCCGGGCGGCGCGCGCCGCTGTGGCAGCAACGGCAGCGATCGGCCCAATTACTCGATGTGGCACGGAAATTCCCGGACTTCCCGATCCTGCTCGAGACGGTCCGCGAATGCCTGCGCGATGTGTACGATCTGCCCGCGCTCCGGGAACTGCTCACCGCGGTGGCGCGCCGCCAGGTGCGGCTGGTCGAGGTGGAGACGGCCACCCCGTCCCCGTTCGCCAACGCCCTGCTGTTCGACTACATCGGCCAGTTCATGTACGACGGCGACAGTCCGCTGGCCGAACGGCGCGCCGCGGCCCTGTCCCTGGACTCCACCCTGCTCGCCGAACTGCTCGGCCGGGTGGAGTTGCGGGAACTGCTGGACAGCGCGGTCATCGCACAGGTCGAACTGGAGTTGCAGCGCCGCACGCCGGAACGGCACGCGCGGGATACGGAGGGCCTGGCCGATCTCCTGCGGTTGCTCGGCCCGCTGACCCCCGCCGAAGCGCGGGAGCGCTGCCGCGAGGACCCCGCGGACTGGTTCGCCGAACTCGTCCGCGCCCGGCGCGCGCTCGAGGTCTCCTACGCGGGACAGACGTGGTGGGCCGCCATCGAGGACGCGTCGCGTCTGCGCGATGCGCTCGGGGTGCCCCTGCCGATCGGCACCCCGGCCGCCTTCATCGAGCCGGTACCCGATCCGCTCGGTGATCTGGTGGCCCGCTACGCCCGCACCCACGGGCCGTTCGGCACCGAGTCGGTCGCGCACCGGTTCGGCCTGGGCACCGCGGTCGCGGCGGCGGCGCTGCACCGGCTCGCCCTGGAGAAGCGCGTGGTGGAGGGGGAGTTCACTCCCGGGACCGGTGGCTCGGAGTGGTGCGACGCCCAGGTACTGCGGCGGCTGCGCCGACGCAGCCTCGCCGCCGCCCGGCACGAGGTCGAACCGGTGTCCACCGGCACCTTCGGCCGGTTCCTACCCGATTGGCAGCACATCGGGACCGGTGAGCTGCGCGGCATCGACGGTGTGGCGACGGTGGTCGAGCAGCTCGCCGGTGTCCCGGTGCCGGCGTCGGCATGGGAATCACTGGTGTTCCCGGCCCGCATCCGCGATTACACCCCCGCCTTCCTCGACGAACTCATGGCCACCGGTGAGGTGCGCTGGTCCGGCCACGGCGCCATCAACGCCAAGGACGGCTGGATCGCCCTGCATCCGGCCGATCAGGCCCCGCTCACTCTCCCGCCGGCCGACGAACCGGAGTTCACCGAGACCCATCTGACACTGCTCACCGCGCTCGGCGCCGGGCCCGCGCTCACCGCGCCGGCCGCGCAGCGGGCCGAGGTCGGTGCCGCGGCCTCGGTGCCACACAGTGGCGGTGCGTACTTCTTCCGCCAGCTCTCGGATGCGACAGGCCTGCTGGACGACGTCGCCGTCGCGGCCGCCCTGTGGGACCTCGTGTGGGCGGGCCTCGTCTCCGGCGATACGTTCGCCCCGGTGCGCGCTAGGCTCTCCGGCACCACCCGGACCCCGACCGCGCATCGCACTCCGCGGCGCGCACCCCGCGGCCGCACCTACCTGCCCCGGCCGGCCATGCCGAGCCGGTCGGGTCCGCCGACCGTGTCGGGACGCTGGTCGCTGCTACCCGAACGCGCGACCGACAACACCGTCCGCGCGCACGCCACTGCCGACCTGCTGCTGGAACGCTACGGCGTGCTCACCAAGGGTTCGGTACAGAGCGAGGGCGTGCCCGGCGGTTTCGCACTGGTGTACCGCGTGCTCAGCGAATTCGAGGACCGCGGCCGCTGCCGTCGCGGATACTTCGTCGATTCCCTGGGCGGCGCACAGTTCTCCACCACCGACGTAGTGGACCGCCTGCGCTCGTTCGACGGCGACCGGCGGCCCGCCGGGGCCGCGCTGGCCTTGGCGGCCTGCGATCCGGCCAACCCCTACGGCGCCGCCCTGCCCTGGCCCAAGACCGAAGGCGGGGCCGGACACCGGCCGGGCCGTAAGGCGGGCGCGCTGGTCGTACTGGTCGACGGCGAGCTGGTCCTCTATCTGGAACGCGGTGGAAAGACACTGCTCACCTGCACCGAGGATCCCGCGGCCCGGCAGGCGGCAGCGGGCGCGCTGGCCGATCTCGTCCGGACCGGCCGAGCCGACTCGCTGGTCATCGACCGGGTCGACGGCGAATCGGTCCACGGCAATACCTTCGCCGAGTTCCTCACCGAGGCCGGTTTCGCCGCTACCCCGCAGGGCCTGCGCCTTCGACGTGCGGTCGGCCGCCCGTGATCGGCGACCGTCGAGCACCGACTGTGAAATGTATGGCCGGCCGTCCACGGAGCGGCGACCATCGAGCACCGAGACCGGGATGTGCCACCGGCCCTCCCCAGAGCGGCGACCATCGAGCACCGGGAGTGGTGTGATGCTCGGTACGGCCTGCGCCGGGCGGGTCCATGAAGACCGCTCCGGTCCCGCGCCGCCGATGGATACTGGCACTCATGCCCGAGGGTGATGCCGTTTTCCGCGCCGCGAGGCGGCTGCGCGCCGCACTCGACGGCGAGACGCTGACCCGCAGCGATTTCCGCGTGCCCCGCTACGCGACCGTCGATCTGCGCGGCCAGGTCGTGGAGAGCGTGGGCAGCTACGGCAAGCATCTGTTCATCCGCACCGAGACGGTCAGTGTGCACACCCATCTGAAGATGGAGGGCAGCTGGCGGGTCTTCCACTGTGGGCAGCGCTGGACCAAACCGCGGGTCGCGGCGCGCGTTGTGCTCGGCACCGCGGAGGTCGAGGCCGTGGGATTCGATCTCGGCCTGGTGGAGGTGCTGCGCCGCCGGGACGAGCACACCGCCATCGATCATCTGGGGCCGGATCTGCTCGGTCCCGGCTGGGATCCCGCCGCGGCATTGGACCGGCTCACCCGCGCGCCCGAGGTCCCGATCGGTGTCGCCCTGCTCGATCAGCGCAATCTGGCCGGGATCGGCAATATCTACCGCAGCGAGATCTGCTACCTGCGCCGGGTCCATCCGGCCCGCCCGGTAGGTGAGGTGGAGGATCTGCCGGCGTTGGTGAACGAGGCGCAGCGCGTGATGCACCGGGCCGCGCACGGGCCGCCGTGGCGACCACTGGTATACGGGCTGGCCCACCGGCCCTGCCGACGGTGCGGGACCCCGCTGCGGGTCGACATGCTGGGCGAGAAGATGCCCCGTGGAGACCGGGTGAGCTACCGGGAACGCGGGATCTACTACTGCCCCAAATGCCAGGTCCCGCCCGTCTGAGCACGTACCCTGGCCCGTATCGGCCGTCCCCCGCGCTGTGACGGCCGCCATGACCGCAGTAATGATCGGCCGCTTTCCGACGACACACGGGTACCGCACCGGAAGCAGGTCCCATGAACACCCGAACCGTCCGACTGGCCGCCGTCACCGGCAAGCTGCTCTCCGCGGTGCTGGCCGTCGTGGCCACCGCGGTGTTCTGCTACTTCCTGCTGCATCCCACCGCGACCCCGCAGGCACCGGCCCCCGTACCGCTCGGTCCCGCGGCCACCACGGCGCCGGGCCACCACCCGGCCGCCCACTGAGCGGCGGACGGTGGCGTAGGACGGTTCAGCCCTCGGTGGGCACCGGCTCCAGGATTTCCGGCCGGGGTTCGGGCGCGGCGATCCGCAGCGCGTCGGCGGAGGCGTCGTCCGGCTGGGTCTGCGACCTGACCTCGGCGTCCACCCGGGCCAGATAAGTTCGGACCTCACGGTCGGTCTCCGCGTCGCTCCAGCCGAGCACCGGGGCGACGAGCCCGGCGACCTCTTCGGCGCATTCGGCGCCGCGGTGCGGGTACTCGATGGAGATCCGGGTGCGCCGGGCGAGCACATCGTCGAGGTGCAGCGCACCTTCGGCGGCCACGGCGTACACCGCCTCCACCCGCAGGTAGGAGGGTGCCGCCGCGATCGGCTGCAACAGGTCGGGGCGGTCGGCGGCCAGGGCCATGACCTCGTCGACGAGCGACCCGTAGCGGTCCAGCAGATGTTTCATCCGGTACGGGTGCACGCCGTAGTCCTCCGCCAGCTGCACGGTCTGGTTGACCAGCGCGAAGTAACCGTCGGCACCGAGCAGCGGTACTTTCTCGGTGATCGAGGGCGAGACCCGGGCGGGGATGTCCTGGGCGGCCTCGTCCACCGCGTCGTAGGCCATCACCCGGTAGGTCGTGTACTTGCCGCCGGCGATGGCGACCAGCCCCGGCGCGATCCGCGCGACGGCATGCTCCCGCGACAGTTTCGAGGTCTCGTCGCTCTCCCCGGCCAGTAGCGGCCGCAGGCCGGCGTACACACCGTCGATATCGGCGTGCGTCAGCGGGGTGACCAGCACCTCGTTCACCCGTTCCAGCAGATAGTCGATATCGGCCTTGGTGGCGGCCGGATGGGCCAGGTCGAGATTCCAGTCGGTATCGGTGGTGCCGATGATCCAGTGCGCGCCCCACGGGATCACGAACAGCACCGAGGTGGCGGTGCGCAGGATGATCGCGGCGTCGCTGACGATCCGATCGCGCGGGACCACGATATGCACCCCCTTGGAGGCCCGCACATGGAACCGGCCGCGCTGCTGCGACAGTGCCTGCACCTCGTCGGTCCACACCCCGGCCGCGTTGATCACCACATGGCCGCGCACCTCGCCGGTGGTGCCGTCCTCACTGTCGCGCACCTGTACGCCGACCACCCGGTCGGCTTCCCGCAGGAACCCCACGACCTGGGTGGAGGTGCGCAGCACCGCCCCGTAGTGGGCGGCGGTCCGGGCGACGGTCATGGTGTGCCGGGCGTCGTCCACCACCGTGTCGTAGTAGCTGATCCCGCCGATCATCGAGTTGCGCCGCAGGCCGGGAGCCAGCCGCAGCGCGCCGTGGCGCGACAGATGACGCTGCCCCGGAACGGATTTCGCCCCGCCCATGGTGTCGTAGAGGAACAGTCCCGCCGCGACGTAGGGCCGCTCCCACGCCCGCCGGGTGAGCGGGTAGAGGAACCGCAGAGGTTTCACCAGGTGCGGCGCCAGGTGCGACATGGACAGTTCACGTTCCTTCAACGCCTCCCGCACCAAGCCGAATTCGAGCTGCTCGAGATACCGCAGGCCACCGTGGAACATCTTGGACGAGCGACTGGAGGTCCCCGAGGCCAGATCCCGCGCCTCCACCAGCGCCACCTTCAAGCCGCGGGTCGCGGCGTCGAGCGCGATACCGGCTCCGACGACACCGCCGCCCACCACGATCACATCGAAGTGGTCCTCGTTCAATCGTTCCCAGGCGGAACGACGCTGGTCGGGCCCGAGAAATTGCGATCCCGGCTGTAACATCACCGTCCCCCCTCCGGAGCAGGGGCATGCGGCCGGCGGAGGCCGAAGCGTGGACGGAGGTATCGCATCATCGGTTTCGACTCCTCGAGTACGCGATCGACTGGGGTCGGCGGTGGGTTTGCGCGTTCGATGTCCAAGCCTACGGGGCAACCCCCGGCAAACGTCGGCAGGGAGACACCCGTCACCGAACGCCCGGATTGCGCTAGCCTCCTGCCATGCGCTATGTGGCCGCCATCGACCAGGGCACGACCTCGAGCAGATGCATACTGTTCGACCGGCAGGGAAAGATCGCGGGGGTCGCCCAGCGCGAGCACGACCAGATCTTCCCGAAGCCGGGCTGGGTCGAGCACGATCCGGAAACCCTGTGGCGTAATACCGAATTCGTGCTCGGCGCGGTACTGGACGAGGCCGGGATCACCGCGGGCGATATCACGGCGGTGGGGGTCACCAACCAGCGCGAGACCACCGTCGTCTGGGAGCGCGACACCGGGCGGCCCGTACACAACGCGATCGTCTGGCAGGACACGCGTACCGATCGGTTGTGTACCGAACTCGCCGGGTCCTCGGGCGCGGCGCGCTACGCCGAACGCACCGGCCTGCCGCTGTCGACCTATTTCTCCGGTCCCAAGGTGCGCTGGATCCTGGACACCGTGCCGGGCGCGCGCGAGCGGGCCGAGGCGGGCGAACTGTGCTTCGGCACCGTGGACAGCTGGCTGCTGTGGAAGCTGACCGGCCGGCACCTCACCGATGTCACCAACGCCTCCCGCACCCTGCTGATGGATCTGCGCACGCTGACCTGGGACGAGCAGATCTGCGCGGAGATCGGGGTACCGCCGGCCGTGCTGCCGGAGATCCGGAGTTCCTCGGAGGTCTACGCGGAGATCGGCGCGGGCCCGCTGGCCGGGGTGCCGGTCGCGGGCATCCTCGGCGACCAGCAGGCCGCGATGTTCGGGCAGGCGTGCCTGGCACCGGGCGAGGTCAAGAACACCTACGGCACCGGCAACTTCATGCTCCTGAACACCGGAACCACACCGGTGTTCAGCGAGCACGGACTGCTGACCACGGTGTGCTACCAGCTCGGTGACCAGCCCCCGGTGTACGCGTTGGAGGGCTCGATCGCCGTCACCGGTGCCCTGGTGCAGTGGTTCCGCGACAATCTCGGGATCATCTCCGCGGCGCCGGAGATCGAAGACCTCGCACGCACCGTGGAAGACAACGGTGGCGCCTATATCGTCCCGGCGTTCTCCGGGCTGTTCGCCCCCCGCTGGCGGCCCGATGCCCGCGGGGTGATCGCCGGGCTCACCCGCTTCGTCACCAAGGCCCATCTCGCCCGCGCGATCCTGGAATCGACCGCCTTCCAGACCCGCGAGGTGATGGACGCCATGCGCGCGGACGCCGAATCCCGTGCACTGGATCTGGAGGCAACGGCCCTCAAAGTGGACGGGGGGATGGTCGCCAACGATCTGCTCATGCAGTTCCAGGCCGATATCCTGGATCTACCGGTCGTCCGGCCGCTGGTCAACGAGACCACGGCGCTCGGCGCCGCCTACGCGGCGGGGCTGGCGGTCGGATACTGGTCGGGTACCGATGACATCCGGGCCAACTGGGCCGCCGACAAGACCTGGAACCCGAGTATGTCCGCCGCCGACCGCGACGCCCGTCTGGCCGACTGGAACAAGGCGGTCGAACGCACCTACAACTGGGCGGAATGAACCGGTGCCCGGTCGCCCGCGGCCCGGGCCAGCCGTGACATCGCCTCGGTGAGTACCTCCGGCGCGGCGGTGGTGAAGCACATCCGCATGGCGGACGGATAGGGGTTGCTCACCGCGAACGCCCCACCCGGGACGAAGGCGACACCCGCCTCGAGTGCCCGGGGCAGCAATTCGCCGGTGTCGGTGCCGTCGGTGAACTCGGCCCAGACGAACATGCCCCCGGACGCCTCGGTACAGCGCAACCGGCCGCCGAAATGGTCGCGGGCCGCGTCGACCAGGGCGGTGGCTCGGGTGGCGTACACCGCGCGGACCGTGTCGATATGGCCGGTGAGCCAGGCGCTGTCGGCGAGCAGTTCGGCGGCGATCTGCTGGGTGAGCGCCGAACCGCACAGGTCGGCGCCCTGCTTCAACAGTTCGACAGCTCGGCACACCCGTTGCGGGGCCACCATCCAGCCCACCCGCAAGGTGGGCGCGATGATCTTCGACGCCGAGGACAGGCGGATGACCGATGTCGAATACGAGGCCACCGGCGCGGGCGCGGGCCGGTCGAACCACAGTTCGCCATAGGGATCGTCCTCGATCACCCAGAACCCGTGCGCCTCGGCCAGCGCGGCGAGCGCCTGCCTGCGGCGGGGACTCATGGTCACGCCGCCGGGGTTGTGGAAATTGCTCACCGTGTGCACCAGTGCCGGACGCTCCCCGGCGGCGAGCAACTCCGCGAGCCGGTCGACCCGCAGGCCCTCGCCGTCCAGGGGCACCGCCACGATCCGCGCACCCGCCGCCCGGAACACCTGGAGTGCGCCGACATAGGCCGGGTCCTCCACCACCACCAGCGCGCCCGGGTCGAGGAGCACCTCCGCGAGCAGGGACAGCGCCTGCTGCGAACCGTGGGTCACGAAGATCTCGGCGATATCGACCCGGCGCCCGAGCCGGTCCGATTCCCGGCCGGCCAGGACATCGCGCAGCGGGCCCCACCCCGGGGACTCCGTGTACTGCAGCGCGGCACTGGTCCGCAGCGCCGACTCCGCGGCGGCGGCCATGCGCGCGCCGGGCATGAGTCCGGCATCGGGCAGACCGCCGGCCAGGCTGACGATATTCGGATCGGCGGTGAGTTTCAGCAGGTCACGAATGGCAGAGCTGGTGAGGCCGGCCAGCTTGCCGGCCAGCGGCGGTTCGTAATGCGACATGGGGGCCTCCGGAAATTACCTGCTGATAAACAGATCATCCCATGAATTACCACCATATGGCATTGTGATTTCACATATTGGGATCAGCGACGATCCGCGATCACCCAGAGCACGGTTTTCCCGTCCCGCTCCACCGTGGTCACCGTCTGCTTGTACACCGTCCTCTTACCGTCCGGTTGCAGCTCGGTCAGGTCGACATCGAAGGAGGCCGGCGCCCGCTCGGTGATCCGCACACAATGCTCGGTACCCGCCGGGATATGCGTATCGATCGCCGACTGGATCGTCTCGGCGGAGGAAATGGCAGGCGAATCCGCCGCCACGAATGCACGAGCCCCCACCCCGCTGCGCTCCACGTAGAACTGGTGCTGGAAACCGAGAATGGCGCCCGGGCCGCTGGTCGTATCCCCGACCCCGTCGCCGACGATCACCTCGCCCTCCTCACTGGCCGGACAGCTCAGCGCGCCGGAATCGGCGACCGGCGGCCGCGCCGGGGCATCGTCACCCCCGCTCACCACGACGATCGCCACTCCCACCGCGACCAACGCCACCAGCACCGCGACCACAGTCACGAGCCGGCCGGCCGGGATACCGCGGCGCGGTTTCGCGGCCAGCGCCCCGGCCACCGACTGCGGAGTGAGCTTCTGCGCGATCGGGTCGCTGTCCCAGGACAAACCACCCGGCCGGGGCCGCGCCGAGCCCGCGGCATCGGACCCGGCGTGCTGTTCCGGTCCACCGGATCCCGGCCAGCGCAGGTCCGGACCGGTCTGACGGACCGTGGTCTGCTCCTGCTCCGGGACACGGTCGGGGGTCGGCGAGATACGGTGCGCGGGGTCCGACGGGATCTGGTGCCGGACTGTGGGGGCGTTCGAATCGGGCGCGGGCCGCGTCACCGGCCGGGACTCGGTGGGCACCGGTCGCTGCACCGGGGTCGAGCTGTCCGGCGGCCGGTACTGCGGTGGCGGCGGCGGAACAACCGGCGGCTCGGCCGCGCCGGCACCGGGGGCCGGGCGCCAGGTCAAGCCGGAATCCTCCGGACGTGTATTCGGTTTCCAGCCCGGCATCGGTAGCTCACCCGTCGGCGGCCCGAACTCCGACACCGGGGGACCGAAATCCCCGGTAGGAGGTCCGAAATCCGCCCGTTCGGGTTCGCGCTCTCTACCTTCGCCCTCGCCGGTCACAGCCCATCCCTTCCGAGACACGCGGGTGGGGCGGCCGTGCACGACCGCCCCACCCGGCAAGATTTCACTCGCGTCAGTACTGGAGTGAACCACCCCACTGGGTATTCACGCCACCGAGGTTGAGCGCCTGCTCCGGGTAGTTGCCCGGCGGCAGCAGCGGCGGCGGCGGCGGAATCTTGGCCGCGGCGTCCAGGGCGGCGGCGCCGCCCGGCTGCTGCGCGATCCAGTGCTCCACAGCAGCCTTCGCCGTGTTCACCGGAGTGGTGTCGATCACGTGGTCGAGCCGGTTGTCCGGCAGTCCGTTGCCACCGGTGAACGTCGAGACGTTGATGGTGTTCTCGTCGACGAATTCCACCGAGATACCGGCTTCGCCCGTACCCGTCGGAGTGCGGAAGCCGGCGGTGCCGACATAACCGGATTGGTTGGAGAAGTGGTGGGTGTTGGCGAAGTGCCCGGGAGCCAGCGAACCGCCGTCGAGGGCGGCACCGATCTCCATATGCGGACCCTGCATCTCGACGACCGGCGCGACCGGCGCCTCGTCCAGACGCGGCGCCTGCCACTGCGGGCTCTGCGGTTCGACCGGGGTGTCGGTCTGCGGAGCACTCGGCCCCGCCTTCTCCCCGTCGGTCTCCGGTGCCCCGGCGGGCGCGTCACCCGGCTGGGCGGGCGACTGCGGCTGCTGACCCTGCGGTGTATTCGGCGAGATGGCCGGCTGCGCCGGAGCGGGCTGCCCCGGGACGGGCAACGGCGCCACCCGTGGCGTGGTGACACCGGGCTGGGTGGGGCCTGTACCGCCCTGATCGTCCTGGCCCTGCTCCGGAGTGGTGACACCGGGCTGGCTCGGACTCGGAGTCGGGCCGCTCTCCGGCGTTTCCTGGTCGTTCTGCACACCGGGCTGGCTCGGAGTGGTCTCCGGCCCGTTTTGCTGCTCATTGGTGCCCGGCTGCGAAGGCGCGGGCGCCGGTGTGGTCGGCGTGGCCGGCTGATCGCCCGGAACGGCCCCCGCCGGCGACGCGAAAATGGCCATGGCCGCTGCGGTCACAAGAGGCAGCGAAGTGCTCGCCACCGCCCGGCCCGCCCGGTTCGGCTTACGATGTTTCACTTTTCGCCCAATCCCTTTCCCGGATGCGGCGCCACCTGCGGTCCGCTCCCAGTTCCGTCTCATCCGAGACACGAACTCCAGCGGTTCACCCGAACTGGGCTGTTCGCTGTCCGAGTCCGAAAGGACAAACCCCCCGGCACCAAACTCCACGACCACCCGTCGATCGCATCTCTGCCTCGGAAGTGAACCACACTCGAGCATTTCCGGCAATGTGACGAAAGCTCACCACGGGCAGGAATACCCACGGGCGAAACACAAGTGAAAAGCAGTGACGTGACCTGTGGCTCCGGCCGATTCCGGCGATCGATTTACGGCACGGCCGCAATTCCCGGACGGTCGTCTTTCACGACCGGCCGCGCCCGGACACGGCCCAATCAATTTTCAGCCCAGGTCGTCGTGGCGCATGAGCTGGCGGGCGGCCTCCATGACCGAACCGGTGAGCGAGGGATACACGGAAAAGGTCTGCGCCAGATCGTTGACCGTCAGATTGTTCTGGACCGCCAGCGCGATCGGCAGGATCAGCTCCGAGGCGATCGGGGCGACCACCACACCGCCGATGACCACACCTGTGGCCGGGCGGCAGAAGATCTTCACGAAACCGCGGCGCAGACCCGACATCTTCGCTCGCGGGTTGGTGTTGAGCGGCAGCATCACCGTGCGCGCCGGAGTCTCCCCGTTGTCGATGGCGGTCTGACTCACTCCCACCGTCGCGATCTCCGGCCGGGTGAACACCGCCGAGGCCACCGTTTTGAGCCGGATCGGGCTGACCCCCTCGCCCAACGCGTGATACATGGCGATCCGTCCCTGCATGGCGGCCACCGACGCCAGCGGCAGCAGACCGGTGCAGTCACCCGCGGCGTAGACACCGGGCACCGCGGTCCGCGAGACCCGGTCCACCCGCAGGTATCCGCCGCGATCGAGTTCGATACCGGCCTGTTCCAGCCCCAGCCCCTCGGTGTTCGGCGTGGACCCCACGGTCATCAGCGCGTGCGTTCCCGACACCGTGCGGCCGTCGGCCAGGGTGACCAGCACCGAATCACCCGTACGCTCCACCTTGTCGGCCCGGGCGTGCTTCACCAGTTCCACGCCGCGTTCGGCGAAGGCATCCTCCAGCACCAGCGCGGCATCCGCATCCTCACCCGGCAGCACCCGGTCCCGGCTGGACACCAGGATCACCCGCACACCCATTTCCGTATACGCGGAGACGAATTCGGCGCCGGTCACACCGGAACCCACCACGACCAGCGTCTCCGGCAGCTCTGTCAAGTCGTAGAGCTGGCGCCAGTTCAGGATCCGCTCCCCGTCCGGCTCCGCGCCGGGCAGCACCCGCGGCGACGCGCCGGTGGCGATCAGCACCACTTCCGCCTCGACGGTCTCCTCCGGCCCGTCCGGGAACGACACCGCCACCCGATGGGTCGCCCGGCCCGAGCCCGGGCCCGCCAGCCGCCCCCGCCCCGGCAGGACCCGCACTCCCGCCGCCTGCAACTTGGACCGGATATCCGACGACTGGGCCAGCGCCAGCGCCTTCACCCGCTCGTTGACCTCCGGCAACCGCACCTCGGTCTGACTCTGGTCCAGCGCGACCCCCAGGTTCCGGGCGCGCCGCAGATCGGTCCGCACCCCGGTGGACGCGATGAAGGTCTTCGACGGCACACAATCCCACAGCACGCACGCCCCGCCGATTCCGTCGGAATCGATGAGCACGACCTGCGCCCCGTGCTGGGCCGCGACCAGCGCCGCTTCATAACCTGCCGGTCCGCCACCGATGATCGCAATGCGGGTCATACATTCCCCTTGTCCTAATCACCCGCGCGCGGCGCGCGGCAGCTTCGCGGCCTTCACTCGCCGGGGACCAGCCTAATAGGTCCTGCTGAGCCCACCCCGTCGGCATTCCGCGCGGCGGCGCGGCGACGCCGGACGTAGCCCCGGCACGCGCCCCGCTCCCGCTCCCGGCCTGGTCGCACCGGCCGTGGCCGTCCCGAAGGACATCCCGGAACACGATTTACGACGCCCCGTACCGCGGAGAGCGAGCACACAACTAAGCTGCCGGTGTGCCGATCTACGCTGCCTACGGGTCCAATATGGATTCGACCCAGATGCTCGAGCGCTGTCCGCACTCCCCCATGTCCGGGACGGGCTGGCTGGAGGGCTGGCGCCTCACCTTCAGCGGGGACGACATCGGCTGGGAAGGCCCGCTCGCCACCGTGGTGGAAGAACCGGGCTCCCGGGTCTTCGTCGTGCTCTACGACGTCTCCCCCGAGGACGAGCAGCGGCTCGACCGTTGGGAGGGCTCCGATTTCGGAATCCACCGCAAGATCCGGCTCCGCGTGACCCCCAGCCCCGGCAGCGGCACCGACCCGATCCTCGCCTGGCTGTACGTCCTCGACGCCTACGAAGGCGGGCTCCCCTCGGCGCGTTACATCGGCGTGATGGCCGACGCCGCAGAGAAAGCGGGCGCGCCGGAGGAGTACGTACACGCCCTCCGCACCCGAAACAGCCGAAACGTGGGCCCGGGAAACAACTTCAGCTGAGCTGTGTTCATTTGCGGCGCCTCCGGCGGTACGCCACCCACTACGGCCGGCCGGTAGTACCGTCGTTCCCGGGGCGTTCGCAGAATGCAGATTGCTCCGCGGGAGGACGAGACATGTGGGTGCCGTTACTCGCGATGGTTGTGTACATACTGGTAACCGCTTTTCCCGTCTTGGCACTGGGGTCGTATCTGGCCGAACAGGTAGAGGGGTGGTTGGGCTACCTGCTGGCCTCGCTGATCCTCGAGTTCTGGCTCGCCGGGATCGTCGGCGCGGTCCTGCTGCCCGGGCAGCGGGAAGACCGCAACGAGAAGCGTAAGCAGGCCGAGCAGGATGAGCAGGAGCGTGAATTACTGGATCGAATCCAGCGCGAACGCGATGAAAACCCGCATAATGTCGCGGTGCGGAGGAGGTGGGAGGAGATGCATCCAGGGCAGAAGTTTCCCTGGTAGAGCACTGACCGGGCGAACACCCACCGCCTCTTCGTACCACGATTCGCCCCGCGCGCCGAGAACGCCGGCGCTCCACGAACCGGGCCCGCTCTGGCATCTCGGAGAGCCGAGTCACCATCACGCTGGAACCCACAGTCGGCCGAGCACCGAACCGGTGAGCCGCACCGCGCGGCGCACCGGCGACTCGGGTCGGACCAGTTCCTATCCGGCCCGCAGCACGATATTGGTCAATGTCCGCACCCCCACCGGCAGCGCCCGTTCGTCGAGGTCGAACGTGGGCTGGTGCAGGTCGAGCGGGGGGCCTTCGCCGGGCCAGACGCCGAGGCGGGCCATGGCGCCGGGAACCTCTTCGAGGTACCAGGAGAAATCCTCGCCGCCCCCGGATTGCGGGGTGTCGGCGAGGGCGTCGGGGCCGATGGCGCGGACCGCGTCGCTGAGCATGCGGACCGATTGTTCGTCGTTGACCACCGGCGGCACGCCGCGCCGGTAGTCGAGCTGGTAGCGCACGCCGGTGGGCGCGAGCAGGCCGTCGACGATCTCGCGCACCATCGGTTCGAGCAGGGACCAGGTGGCGTGGTCGCCGGTGCGGACGGTGCCGGTGAGCATGCCCGTCTGCGGGATAGCGTTCGGGGCCTTGCCGGCGCTGACGGCGCCCCACACCATGACCGTGCTGGTGCGCGGGTCGATCCGGCGGGTGAGCAGGCCGGGCAGACCGGTGATGACGGTGCCGATCGCGTACACGAGGTCACTGGTGAGATGCGGGCGCGAGGTGTGCCCGCCGGGGGAATCCAGCACCAGTTCGACGGTATCGGCGGCGGAGGTGATGGCACCGACCCGGATGCCGACCTTGCCGACTTCCAGGCGCGGATCGCAGTGCAAGGCGAAGATCCGGTCCACGCCGGTCATCGCGCCGGCCGCGACCATATCGATGGCGCCGCCGGGCATGACCTCCTCGGCGTGCTGGAAGATCAGCCGTACTCCGACCGGAAGATCGAGGTCTGCCAGCGCCAGCGCGGTACCGAGCAGGATGCTGGTGTGCGCGTCGTGGCCGCAGGCATGCGAGACGCCGGGTACCGTCGAGGCGAAGGGCCGGCCGGTGAACTCCTGGAGCGCCAGCGCGTCCATATCGGCGCGCAAGGCGATCCGCGGCGCGTCCTCGGGACCGATATCGCAGATCAGGCCGGTACCGGTGGGCAGCACCCGGAACGAGAGTCCGGCCTTCGTCAGCCAGGTGCCGACGAATTCGGTGGTCGCGAATTCGGTGCGGGATAATTCCGGGTTGGCGTGGATGTGGCGGCGCCATTGAACGAGATCGACCGTGTGCTCGGCCAGCCACGCCGTCACCGCGTCCTGTCCGTCTCGCACCGTACGGCCGGTTGTGCTCACCGAATGTCCTCCTGTCGTAGAACGAGCAGCTGAACCACTTCTCCACGTGCGCGGGGTCGCCCGTACACGTATCCACCGCGGCCGTGGCCGCAGTACATACCGGCGGTTCCGCTATCCCCCCGGGGAACGGCCGTATCCTCCAGTTTCGCACCGCTGGCGGATCCGTGCGCGGCGGCGTCCGCGCCGCGCCGCGTATCCGGTGGGGCGAGGGCGTTCCTGTCGCCGCCCGTCCGGCCCGCGCGCGGCTAGTTCCCGGCGAATGCCAGGTTATCGGGAGTGGTGGGCACCGCGAGTCCGGCCAGCGCCGTGGCGTGCAGAGAGCGTTTGATGGCGGGCAGACTGGGGGTCCGGTTGGCGGCCAGTCCGGCACCCCTCTCCACCGCGGCGGCGCGCAACGCCTCGGCCTCGGCAATGTCGTCCACGATACCCGCCGCCAGGGCCTCCGCGGCTCCGAACCGGTGGCCGGTGGTCATGGCGGAGACCGCCACCTGGTTGGTCAACCGGGTGCCGAGCAGGGCGTTCATTCCGACCGTGAACGGCATCCCCAGATGTACCTCGGGTAGGCACCAGAATCCGCGATCGGCGCGCATCACCCGGAAATCATGGGAGGTGGCGAGCATGGCACCGGCGCCGAAGGCGTGCCCGTTGACGGCCGCGACGGTGGGCAACGGAAACGCGAGGAGCCGGCTGAACACGCTGTGCACGCGGTCGAGGTAGCCGTGCATGCGGTCGAGGTTCGCGAACAGCCAATCGGTGTCGAGTCCGTTGCTGAAGAACTTCCCGGTGGCGGTCGTCACCAGCGCGGCGGGGCCCTCACTGGCCGCCACGGTGTCCAGCAGCGCGTGCGTCTCGTCTATCCACTCGTGGCTGAAGCGGTTCTCGCTGTCGGTCTGGGCCTCGTTGCCCAGCGACAGCACGAAAACGTTCCCATCACGTTCCAGGTACGGCATCTGTGCAGCGTATAGGCGACGGGCGCCGGAGGCCGCACCGGCGCGGGCGGTTCGGGCGGGCCGACGGCGCGGAAGGCCATACACTGGCCGCCATGCTTGCCGAAGAGGCCGCCGAGGAGATCGCGGCCCGGTCGTCGGTGGATCGACACCGGGTCGCGGTGGTGCTGGGTTCGGGCTGGCAGGACGCCGCCGCCGAACTCGGGACCCCCAACGCCGAGATACCGATGCCGGAGCTGCCCGGATTCGCCGCGCCCACCGCGCAGGGTCATGTGGGGCGGGTGGTGTCGGTATCGGTCGGCGACACCCACGCCCTGGTACTGATGGGGCGTCAGCACCTGTACGAGGGTCATTCCGCCGAGGAGGTCGTGCATCCGGTGCGGACCGCGGTGGCGGCGGGCGCAGAGACGGTGATCCTCACCAACGCCGCCGGCGGTATCCGCCCGGGGATGCGGGTCGGCGAGGCGGTGCTGGTGCGCGATCACCTGAATCTGACCGGGACGACGCCGCTGACCGGGCCCTCCTTCGTCGATCTGGTCGACGCCTGGGACCCGCGGTTGCGCGATCTGGCGCGGCGCGTCGACCCGGACCTGACCGAGGGCGTGTACGCCGGGCTCACCGGACCGCAGTACGAGACGCCCGCCGAGATCCGCATGCTGGCCACGATCGGAGCCGATCTGGTGGGGATGTCGACTGTGCTGGAGGCCATCGCGGCGCGCGCGCTCGGTGTCCGGCTGCTCGGCATCTCCCTGGTCACGAACCTGGCGGCCGGGGTCACGGGGGCGCCACTGGCCCATGCCGAAGTGCTCGCGGAGGGACGCGCGGCGGCGCCGCGCCTGGGCAAATTGCTGCGCGGCGTGCTGGAGCAACTGTAGATGCTGACTTTCGGCACAGCGGGTCTGCGCGGGCCGCTGGCCCCGGGCCCGGACGGGATGAACGAGACCACGGTGGCGCGGGCCACCGCCGGGCTCGCGGCCTGGTTGCGCGACCGCTGCCTCGGTGGCGGCACGGTGGTGGTGGGCCGCGATGCCCGGCACGGCTCCGCGGAATTCGCGGCGGTCACCGCGGAGGTGCTGGCCGCGGCCGGTTTCGCGGTGACCCGGCTGCCCGAACCGCTGCCGACTCCGGTAACCGCCTTCGCCGTGCGCGAATCGGGTGCGGTGGCGGGTGTGCAGATCACCGCATCGCACAATCCGCCCGGCGACAACGGCTACAAGGTTTTCGTCGACGGCGGCACCCAACTGGCGCCGCCCGCCGATACCGAGATCGAGCAGCGGATCACGGCGGTGACCGAACCGATCGGACACGAGCCCGTGGCCGCGTCGGGCGGTGCGGTCCTGTCGCATTATCTGGCGCGGGTCGCGCAATTGCCCCGGCTGATCGGCGGGGACGGGGATCGCGCCGGGATCCGGATCGCGTTCACGCCGTTGCACGGTGTCGGCGGCGCGACCGCCGTGCACGCGCTCACCGCCGCGGGTTTCACCGATATCCACGCGGTGACTGAACAGTTCACGCCCGATCCCGATTTCCCCACTGTGTCCTTCCCGAACCCGGAGGAGCCGGGGGCGGCGGATCTGCTGCTGCGGCTGGCCGAACGGGTGGACGCCGATGTGGCCGTGGCGCTCGATCCCGATGCGGACCGGTGCGCGCTGGGCATCCCCACGCCGGACGGATGGCGCATGCTGCGCGGCGACGAAACCGGGGTACTGCTGGCCGAGGACGTGCTGCGCACCGCGCCCGCGGACCCGCTGGTCGCCACCACGATCGTTTCCTCGCGGCTGCTCTCCCGGCTGGCGCCGACGCGCGGCGCCCGCTACGCCGAAACCCTTACCGGTTTCAAATGGCTGGCGCGGGCGGGCGACGGCCTGGTCTACGCCTACGAGGAGGCGATCGGGCACTGTGTGGACCCTGCCGCGGTCCGCGACAAGGACGGTGTCTCCGCGGCGGTCATGGCCGCCGACCTGGTGTCCCGGCTGCGTGCGCGCGGCCGCACGCTGCACGACGAACTCGACGATCTGGCCGTCGAGTTCGGTGTCCACGCCGGCGATCAGGTGTCGTTGCGCCTGCCCGATCCGCGGGCGGCGGCCGCGGTGGTCGAGGCGCTGCGGGCCGCACCGCCGACAACCTTGGCCGGGACCGCGGTCGACTACACCGATATGGCGGCGCTGCGCGGCCGGATGCGTACCGACGCACTGGTCTTCGCCGGTGACGGCCTACGGCTGGTCGTCCGGCCGTCGGGTACCGAACCGAAGCTCAAATGCTATCTGGAGGTGGTACACCCGGTTTCCGGCCCGGCCGGGTTGCGCGCCGCCAGAGCCGCCGCGCGGGAGCGGCTTTCGCAGTTGCGCGACTACTGCCGCACGCGGGCCGGCTGAGGCGGGTTCAGCGGGGTCCGAATTGGCGGTCCCCCGCGTCCCCGAGACCGGGCACGATATAGGCGTCGTCGTTGAGCCGGTCGTCGATCACGGCCGTCAACAGCCGGACCGGATATCCCGAAGCCGCCAGCGCCGCGATACCTTCCGGAGCCGCCACCACGCAGACGGCGGTGATGTCGAGCGCCCCCCGGTCGACGAGCAGGCCCAGTGTGTGCAGCATGGATCCGCCGGTGGCCAGCATCGGGTCCAGCACCATCACCGGGGTGGCCGACAGGTCGTCGGGCAGCGATTCCAGATACGGCACCGGCCGGTGGGTCTCCTCGTTCCGGGCGACACCGACGAATCCCACCTGCGAGTCCGGGATGAGGTCGGTGGCGGCGTCGACCATGCCGAGCCCCGCCCGCAGGACCGGTACCAGCAGCGGCGGCCGGGCCAGTCGCGCGCCGCGAGTGGCCGCGACCGGCGTGGTGATGTCGAAATGTGTCACGGGCGCGTCCCGCAGGGCCTCGTAGACCAGGAGTCTGGACAGGTCTCGCAGGGCGGCCCGGAAGGCGGGGTCGGGGGTGCGTTCGTCGCGGAGCGTGGTGAGCAGTATCGCCACGAGCGGATGATCCAGCGTGTGCGTGCGCATGAGGGAACGATAAAGTCGATCGGGAGCGGCGGCCTTCGCGCCGTGACTTTCCGCGGTCATCGAATTCCGCGGAACCGCGCGGGAAGCCGATGCGTCGAAACCGGTAGATGACATACTCTGCCCGTTAACGAAGTCGATGGGGGAACCTCTGATGGTGAACATCTCAGCCGATGCCGAGGGCATCGCGGCCTACGGCGCCACCGCCGGGGTGATGGCCTCCGAACTCGCGACGGCGGGGACCGGGGCCGCGGGTGCGGCGCCCACGGTACTGGGGCCGATCTTCGGTCTGATCGGCGGTGATTTTCTCGCGGCGTACGCGGCCGCGCACGCCGGCCACGTGGCGACGATCGGCCAGCTGTCCGCGGTGCTGGGCACGATGAGCGGGGCGGCCGGCGTGGCCGCGGTGAGTTACGCCGAGGCCGACATCAGCAATGCGGCCGCCCTGCGCGGTGCTGCCGGGGAGTGACCCGGTGATCGATATCAACGCCCTGGCCAGGCCGATTCTCGACTTGCTCGCCAGTTTCGGCACCGGGGTGCTGGCCACCGGCGGCCCCGGCGATGCGCTGCGTTCCGCGTCCACGGCGATCGACCAGGTTCACGCGCTGGGCCGCGGCGGCATCAATCAGATGAACACCGCGTGGGACGGCACCGGCGCCGACGCCGCGACCTCGAAGGCGCTACGCGTGCAGACCTCGGCCGCGAGCATCTCCGACCGCGGCAACGAGATGGCGACCGTGATGGGCCAGGCCGCGGCCCATGTCGAGACCGGCAACAAAGACCTCACCGCCATCGCGCAGTCGTTCGTGAACACCGCTGCCGCGGCCGCGCCCGCGCTGGGCACCCCGGCGGGTATGTCGCTGCTGGTGGGTTCCGCCATCGATCACCTGGGCCAGGCGCTGGGCGTGGTGGGCCGGGTGCAGAACGAACTGCAGACCCAGACCTCCTCGATGAACGAGCTCACCCCGCCACCGCCCACCCCGTCGGCGGCGAGTACGGCGCCGGTGAGCACCCAGGCCGTTTCCACGGTGACGTCGGGGCTGAGCAGTGCGGCCGGGCTGGCCGGCTCGATGATGAGCACCGCCATGTCGTCGAATACCAGCGGTACCACGACGAGCTCGGGGACCCCGCAGAAAACGGCCACCTCGACCGGTACCGCCACCGGCGAGGGCGTGAAGGTCACCCTGCCGGACGGCAGCGTGGTGGAGGCGCCGAACGAGAAGGCCGCCACCGCGGTGAAATCGGCTCTGGGCACGCTCGGCACCCCCTATGTCTGGGGCGGCAACACCCCCGGCGCCGGGCTGGACTGCAGCGGGATGACCAAATACGCCTACGGCGAGGCCGGCGTGGACCTGCCCCGGCTGGCCCATGAACAGGCCAACGGCGCCACCCCGGTGTCGCCGGGCGATCTCATGCCCGGCGATCTCGCGGTATGGGACGGACATGTGGCGATGGTGATCGGGAACGGCCAGTTGATCGAAGCCGGCGACCCGGTGCAGATCAGCTCGGTCCGGACGGAGAACAGCGGGATGGAATTCCTCGGGTTCTACCGGCCCACCGAATGAAACAGGAAGGCCCTGTCGTGAGTCAGGGAACCCCGGCCGTTCAGGACCGGGAGGAGGTCGAGAGTGGACAGAATCATGAGCGAGCAGCAGCTTCCCGAGGTACCGAATGTCACGATCGCGGCCAGCCGCAATCGGGCCGGCACACTGTCGGTGCGCGCCACCGACCAGGGCATGCCGGTGGAGATCGCATTCGAGCGCAGCGAATACCGTTACGGCGCGCAGGCTCTCGCCGACGAGATCCTGCGGCTGACCCGTCGCTCCACCATCGCGGCCAAGGCCAAGCGCCGGGAGCTGCTGGCGGAGAACGGGATGCCGGCCGAGATCCTGGACCGGCTCGGTCTGCCCACCCGGCAGCAGGCGGTCGACGAACTGGACCGGATGGACGATGCCGACACCGGCCCGACGAGTTGGATGCGGCCGGTATGAGCGGCCCGCACGCGCGACACCACCGCAGCGGATCGCCGCTCGGACCCAGGAGAGATGTATGAGCGCGGAAATGGACGCCCTGGTCGCCGGCGCCACGCGGAAACTGGAAGCGCTGGAAGCCGCGCTGTACGGGCTGAAACAGGTACGTGGCCGCTTCAGCACCGAGGACGGCATGGTCACCGCCGAGGTGGACAGCGACGGCGCACTGGTGAGGTTGCAGCTCACCGAGGCGGTGACCGCGTTACCGCCCGCCGAAGCCGCCCAGCTCGTCATCTGGGCGTGCCGCCAGGCCGCCGAGGACGCCGGCGGCCGGCGTTCGGAGGTCGTTGCCGCACTGAACGAGTCGTTCGCGCCGGCGCCGGAGACAGTGGTCGGACCGACCGGAACCGAATCGGACGGCGCCTGACAGGCAGCTCGCCGAGCACGTTCCACCCGATGTGGCGCGCTGACAGCGGCCCGGAATACCTCGCTTCCGCTACAGCTGTGCGTGGACCAGGGGTGGGCTCCGCCCAGCTGGACCTATTAGGCTTCCGCGTATGGCTTCTGGAGACATCGTCCCGATCGAGCTCGGTCTGACCGACGGCGATCTTGTCACCCTGTGGGCACCGCGCTGGCGTGACGGTGACGACGAGTGGGAGGCGTTCCTAGGACATGAGGACGCCCTCTACGGCTTCGAGTCCGTGGCCGAACTAGCGGCCTTCATCCGGACCGACTCCGACAACGACCTGATCGATCACCCGGCGTGGAAGGTGGTCGCCGGTCTGTCGGCCGCCGAACTCGAGCCCGGCGACAACTACTCCTTCGACCTGGTCGGCGTGCCGGAACTCGTCGCCGGTGACCCGGATGTGGACACCGTCGCCGAGTTGGAGGACACCTTGGCCATGGTGCGCAATATCGGCGAGGTCTGCGAGCTCGAAACGGTCACCAAATTCTTCGGTTCGCATCCGTCGCTGAGTGCCCTGGCCGGCGGCACCCAGATGTTCGCGGGCCGCGACGGCGAGGAGCTGTGGGACCAGATCGGGGCCGCGGTGGCCAAGAGCTGGGACGACGTACTCGACGCCATCGATTCGGTGGTGCGGGTGCCCGAAGTCGACGCCGAGGCCGTCGCGCTGGCCGAGGCGGAACTGCTGGCCGCCGAGGAGAACGAGGTCGATGCGGACGACGCGGCCGACACCGACGACGACAGCGACTTCGAGCCCGTCGACCTGGACGACGAGGACGACGACGAGGACGACGACGCGGAACTCACGTTCTGGGAAGAAGTCGGGATCGACCCCGTCAAGATCGTGACGGCCGATACCGAATACTTCACCCTGCGCTGCTATCTCGACGATGAACCGATCTTCCTCGGCGCGAAGAACTCGATCTCGGTATTCGCCAGTGAGCGTGCACTTGCACGGTATCTCGCCGACGACCACGAACACGATCTGGCCCGGATCAGCACCTTCGCCGAAGTGCAGACCGCCGCCATCGACGGCTCGCTCGAGGTCGAGGTCACCGAGGAGAACGTCTACGTGCTGCCCGGCCTCGCCGACGATCTGGCCGAAGGCCCGGAAGCGGTCGACACCGAGCAACTCGACCTGGTCCTGGAGCTGTTCTCCGACGCCGCCGACTACGCCGACGACGACGCGGTGGAACAGGCCCTGGCCAAATCGACTCCGCTCGGGTGGTACGTGTCCTACCTGCTGCATCCGGACCCGACCCGGATGGCGCCCAACCCGCCGTTCGACGCCGAGGCGCGGGCCTGGCGTGAACTCGAACGCAATTTCGAGTCGCGCCTGTCTCCACACTGACCCGGCGCTGTGCCCGCCGCGTCGACCGACGCGGCGGGAGGCGCTCCTAGGTCTCGATGTGGACACACGGCGTGACATTCGGTCGATAAACCGGCGGCGACTGGGCAAACTGACTGGCCAGCGGCATTTGTTCGCGTGGTCATCGCCCGGGTGCCGACGCCACGCTGCCGCAGCAGGGCGGATGTACTAAGGAGGACGCATGCCGACAGTGCGGATCGAGCTGGATCAGGATCTGCTGGCGGCCGCCGGGGCCATCATGGGCACGGCGTCGAACAAGGCGACCATTCACGAGGCGCTGCGCCGGATCGTGGTGCACGAGCGGCAGCTACGGCATTTCGAGCGGCTGGCGGCGTCGGCGCTGAACCGTCCCCCGCAGCCCGCGGTCGTCGACGGCTGATCCGGCCGGACAGCCGCCGGCGAGCCCGGCCGAACCCTCCGGAACTGTCGGTACCCGCTGGCATGATGGCCACGGAATCTGGAGGGGGAATCATGCCGGTACCGATCGCCGATCTACCCGAGGCGCAGCGACCGCGGGAACGCCTGTGCGCCCTCGGGCCCCAGGCGTTGAACGACGGTGAACTGCTCGCCCTGCTGCTCGGTCAGGGCCGCCGCGGCGAGAGCGCGGTCGAACTCGCTTCGGCCCTGCTCACCGAGTTCGGCGGAGTGGGCGGCCTGGCCTCGGCACGGCCCGAGGAACTGCGGCGCCGGCCCGGGGTGGGGGTGGCCAAGGCCGCGGCCATCGCTGCCGCGTTCCAGCTCGCCGCGCGGGCCCGCACCGGTACGCAGGCTCCGGCGCCGCTGCTGCGGCCCGACGATGTGGCCCGGGAAGCGGCCCCGTTGTTCGCCGGAGCCCGGGTGGAGCGACTGCTGGTGCTGATCTGCGATGCGCGCAACCGGCCCCGGCAGCGGGTCTTCGTGGCCGAGGGCGCTATCGACGAGGTGGCGGTACCGGTGCGCGAGATCCTGAACACGGTCCTGCGCCACGACGGTCGCGCCTTCGCGCTGGCACACAATCATCCCTCCGGCGATCCGACTCCCAGCCCCGACGATCGCCGGGCCAGCACACTGCTCGCCGCGGCGGCACGAACGGTGGGCCTGCGGTTCCTGGACCACGTGGTGATCGCGGGCGACTGCTGGCGGCGGGCCGCCCCGTTCGAGGATGCGTTCCGGTGATCCCGCCATCGACGCCGCCGGGGTGGGCTGAGTTCTCGTCGCCGAAGACCCGGCGTTCGCGCGACTGTGCCGGCAGATCGGGGTCACCGTCATCGACCCGAAGCCGTGCGCCAACTCGGCGCACGCTGTGCACCTGATGGTCCCGCCGGTGCACACCACGCAGAACCGAGCCCGAGGGGCACATCCGAATACCGGACAGGAGCATCGCGCGACGGCGGCGGTCCACATCTCCGGGGCGACCGGTGCGCCGGATGCAGTGCGGGTCGGCCACCGCGACCCCGCCGAGGTGGGCGCCGCACCGGCCGAAGCGTTCGCAACCACCGACTCGCCGGTCACCTCGTCGGGCTTCGTCTGTGTCTCCGAACAGCTGCACCTCGGGCGACGGTGTTTCCGCGGGCTCCCCGGCGGTCAGGTGGTCGGTTCGACGGCCACGGCAGCCGTCGGCTTGCCGGACAGCTCGCGCCCCCGGCGACGCCCGGCCGCCAGCCGGGAGCCGATCAGGCCCTGCCGCGGCGCGAACAGATAGACCACGGTGAAGACGACACCCTGGGCCAGCACGATGGTGGCCCCGGGTGCGGTATCGGCGTAGTAGCTCACATACAGGCCGGTGACGGCGCAGATCGCCGAGAGGGTCGGAGCGATCACCAGCATCCGCCCGAATCGGTCGGTGAGCAGGTAGGCGGTCGCGCCGGGAATGATCAGCATGGCCACCACGAGGATCACACCGACCGCTTGCAGAGCCACCACCGAGGTCAGCGCGAGCAGGCCGAGCAGGGCCGCGCCCAGGAACCGTGGGTTCAAGCCGAGCGCGTAGGCGTGGGTGGGGTCGAACGCGTACAGCGTGAAATCCCGGCGCTTGAGCACGAGCGCGACGAACACCAGGGCCGCCAGCCCGGCGATCTGGACCAGCTCCTCCTGGCTCACCCCCAGCAGATTGCCGAAGATGATGTGATTGAGGTCGGTATTGCTGGGGGTCACCGAGACGAGCACCAGCCCGAACGCGAACAGCGTGGTGAACACGATGCCGATGGCGGCATCCTCCTTCACGCGGCTGGTGTCGCGGACCAGGCCGATCAGGCCGACCGCCAGGAACCCGAAGATCACCGCCCCGACAGCGAACGGCACCCCCGCGATATAGGCGAGTACCACGCCCGGCAGCACCGCGTGCGAGACCGCGTCCCCCATCAGCGACCAGCCCACCAGGACCAGCCAGCAGGACAGCAGGCCGCAGACCACCGCCGCGACGAGGCTGGCGGTGAGCGCGCGCACCATGAACGCGTAGCGCATCGGCTCGAGCAGGAATTCGATCAGGTCCATGGTGCTCACCGCTGCCCGATGACATCGAGGCCGAAGGCGAGGGCCAGGTTCTCCGGCCGCAGCGCCTCCTCGGGGTCACCGTGGACGAGCACCCGACGCATCAACAGCACGGCTTCGTCGGCCAGGCCGGGCAGGGCGTGCAGGTCATGGGTGGAGATCAGGACGGTCGCCCCGTCGGCCGCGAGTTCGCGGAGCAATCCGGTGATCGTCGCCTCGGAACGCTTGTCCACCCCGGCGAACGGTTCGTCGAGCAGCAGGATCCGGGCACCCTGCGCGATACCGCGCGCCACGAACGCGCGTTTGCGCTGGCCACCGGAGAGCCGGCCGATCTGCCGGTCGGCCAGATCGGTCAATTCCACCCGCTCGAGCGCCTCGTCGACCGCGGCCCGGTCGGCCCGGCTCGCCCGCCGGGTGAAGCCCATCCGGCCGTAGCGGCCGGTGGTCACCACATCCCGGACCGACAGCGGAAACGACCAGTCCACCGCCTCGCTCTGCGGGACGTAACCGAGCACGCCGGCCCGCCGGGCCGCGACCGGTTTGGCCCCGCCGATCCGGACCGTGCCGCGATCGGGGGTAATCATTCCCATCAGGGTTTTGAACAGCGTCGATTTCCCGGACCCGTTCATCCCGATGAGCGCGCAGACGCGGCCGGCGTCCACGGTCAACCGGACCTGGTCGAGTGCCTGGACCTCGCCGTAGTAGACGGTCACACCGTCGACGTCGATCGCGGGAATTGTCATGGCCTGCTCCCGGTGAGTGCTGCGGCGATGGTTTCGGCGTCGTGCCGGATCAGGTCGAGATAGGTCGGTACCGGGCCGTCGGCCGCCGACAGCGAATCCACGTAGAGCACTCCGCCGAATCTCGCCCCGGTGGCCTCGACGACCCGGCGCATCGGGGCGTCGGAGACGGTGGATTCACAGAACACGGCCGGGACCTCGTGGTCACGAACATATTCGATGACCCGGGTGATCTGTTGTGGGGTGGCCTGCTGTTCGGCATTGACGGGCCAGATGTAGGACTCCGACAGCCCCGCGTCACGGGCCAGATAGGAGAAGGCGCCCTCGCAGGTCACCAGTGCGCGCTGGCGGCGGGGCAGGTTCGCGAGGTCGGCGACGAGTTCATCGTGGACCTGCTGCAACTGCTGTTTGTAGGCCTCGCCGTTGGCCCGGAAGTCCGCCGCGTGCTCCGGCACGAGGCGCGAGAAGGCCGCGACCATGTTGTCCACGTAGGTGCGCACGTTCAGCGGCGACATCCAGGCGTGCGGATTGGGTTTCCCTGCGTAGGCGTCGGAGGTGATGGGGACCGAGGCGACCCCTTCACTCACGGTGACGTGCTCGGCGTCCAAGTCGGCGACGAACTGACCGAACCATGCCTCCAGGTTCATGCCGTTGTCGAGGATGAGATCGGCTTTGGCGGCGCGTTTGATATCGCCCGGGGTGGGCTCGTAGCCGTGAATCTCGGCACCGGGTTTGGTGAGCGACTGCACCTCGAGATGCTCGCCCGCGATATTCGACGCGATATCGGCCAACACGGTGAAAGTGGTGACGACAACCGGTTCACCGGTACGCGGCAGGTGAAACGTAGCGCAGGCGGAGAGTACGACGGTGAGACCACAGGCCGCGAACACGGCGGTGATCCGGGGAAACATCTGCATACCGAACCACCCGCCTTCCGTGCTCGATCATAAGTTCGGTAACCCTAATTTTCAACTTCGCGCAACGGAAGAAAAGCGATCAGGACACCCCCTACGGCCGTGAGCAGCAGAGCAAATCACTCCTGCCGGCGCTGATCCGACGGCGTCGCAGCACCCCTGAGTCAGTGATCACCCACCCGATTGCCGACCCCGGGCGTCACCGGCCGGCGGTGGGCGACCCGGATCGCGCCCTGACGGGAAGTGGGGGGCGCCGCAGAACGCCCGAAAACCGGACTACGTCGAGATCCGGAACGCAAAACTCCTTGTCACCGGTCCAGCGGATTGATCCACTGCACCTCGGGGAAACGAGCGAAATCGGTATCGAAGGAGCAGATCGCCACCCCGTGCTCGATAGCCAGCGCCGCAAGGTGGGCATCGGGCAGCAGATTACCCGTCGCATAGTGATCATCGACAAGTCTGGCGAGAACCCTGCGGTGCCGATCCGTCGGCACGGGAATCCACGCCATATCGTGGTCCAGCCACTCGTCCACGCACGCCCAGGCCTCCCGGCCTGTCATAGGCGCGGCGAAGATCTTCGGGTGAGTGACGATCCGAACGAACCCGACCAGACTGTGCCATGGAAAACCCACCCGGACGTCACCGTTCATCGCCTGCTCGAACCAACTGTGCGCCACCCGGTGATGCGGACTCGTCTCGTCGACCGCGTACAGGAGCACGTTCACATCGATGATCACGGCCGCCCCGGATACGGCTCGTCCATCAGGTCCAGCACTTCCGAGTTCTGGGACAGATCCGCCCGGGCACCCAATGAGCGTGTGCGCTGGCGGAACGGGATCCGCGATGCCATCGGCCTACTGTGCAGTCCGGCCCGCGCCAGTTCGTTGATCGCCTCACCGAGCCCGATACCGCGTTCGCGACGTAGCTGTTCAGCAGCGGCCAGCACATCGCCGTCGAGCCGGATCGTAGTACGCATACCCCAGGCTACATCACTGATGCGGAGTTCCTGAATCAACGATGCCCGGCAGGGGGGCAGAAGAGCCGCAGGTTTCCGACGTAGCCACTGGCGTCGAGGAAGGCTGCCTCCGCACTCCGAGATCCTGCGAGCCGGTCGCCCATCGCGGCCGACAACGCGCGTACTGCCGGAGTTCTCCTCCGATAGAGCGGAAGTGCCGGTGGGCCTCGGCGCGCTCGGGCAATGAGCGACATCGACGAAGCGGCGCAGGTCGCCCCGGAGTGGGCGTGGTCGATCCCGGGCGCATCTCGGCAGTTATCGACCAGGCTGTTCACCGATACGCTGCCCGGCGTACCTGCCGACTGGAAATCTCGGACAGGCTCGGCCAAACCCATAGGCCCCATGCCGCAGGGCATCGACCGCTACAGCGACGAATAGCCCTGCACTGGCCCGACGATCCGCTATGACTGGACCGACGAGACCGACTACCCGATGAACCTGCTGTTGGATGCCGCAGTCGAGAGGCGCTTCGTGGTGATCCCCGATCGGGGCCGGGCGGCATGTCCGACGAACAAGAGATCAGCAAAGGGTGCGCGAAAGGCGCAGGCTCCCCGCGCCTGACGGTGACATCGTTCCGGGGTGTGCGAGGATCTCTTACACCTCGTTCACCGGAGGCGTATCGCGGCCTCGGAGGGCTACCGGCGTCGAGCGAGGAGACAAGAGTCGCCTTATACGATCTCAGGAACTGAATCGAGCAGATTTGAGCCATAGCGTCAATCGGCTTCTCGCAAGGCTCACATCAGGCCTGGTGCGCAGTAGTCGAGAGGTGTGCAAGGATGTCGCCCGGCGATATCGCTCGGGATTCGCGCGCACCACCAAGCACGGCCTCCGCGTCCTGAGTGACAAAGACTCGAGCCAGTTTCCGCAGCCCGGGCCGAACGCGGCGGCCGCCTCCCGCCTCGAGACGGGAGCGCGTAGAACAGGCCAAGATACGTTCGGGACACCTCGCACCGGTAACCCGGTGCCCCAGAACCCGCGCTTGGAGCGTTTGCAGGTGTTGGCGGAGGCAAAAGGTGTCAAACTCGCTGCGACCGAGATCCGGCGACTGCGGCCCGACGACTGGAGGGTGAACCAATTCCTTTCGATCCGAAATGCCGGACGGGATCGCCTCGACTTCTCGGTGACCTTGTCCGACGCTGAACGGACAACCGAACGGGAATACCGTGACACTTTCGACAAGAAGGAGACGTTCGCTGCTTTTTACGGGGAACTACCCGTCGGTCGGGTCCGGTTGAGCCCTGGATCCGATCCGGACGTGCTGACCCTGACAGCGATGAGAGTCGATCCGGTCGCGCAGGGTACCGGGACCGGGGACGGTCTGGTACAGACCGCCCTCGACTGGGCCCGGAAAAACGGCTTCCGCGAGGTCGAGCTCTGGGTACGGGGCGACAACGAGCCAGCCAAGGGCTTATATCTACGCAATGGATTCCGCTTCACGGACGAGTCGAGACCTGGACGGATCGAAGGCGCAGCACCGGACATCAAGATGACATATATCCTGCCTGAGTCTTGAGCACAGGCTCGGCCGTCGGACCGAGATCAGTTCCACCGGAGTTCAGGCTCTGGCCCACTCTTGGTGTATGGCCGTGCCGGATTCCGGCTACTCCGCCCACCGCATCCTCCTGGCGTGAGCCCACCAGCCACCACCGAAAGTGGGCCAGAGCCGAAGTTTCAGACAGTCCCTCTTTCAGATCAGGGGGCGAGCCTGTCGGAGCGCCCGGCGTTGATTCGTGACCATTGAGCGGTGGGGCGGCCGTTGGTCCGGAAGGGGTGTACGTCTGCGACGCCGGTACCGGTCTCCTCATGGAATTGTGGCCAGCCTGCCGGTGAGTCCTCCCATGGTTCCTGTCGTCCGTAGATGGTGAGGTCGATGAGCCGGTAGTTGATGTCGACCGCCTCGACTCCGCGCCAGGAGGTCCAGTAGGTCTCGAAGACACGGTCGTTGTGTTGGAGGTAGCAGACCACGTGCATTGAGCCGATCTGCCGTCCGTCCAGCAGGGTGCCGAGCGATTGCTGGGCGGAGTACCAGGGCATTGTCCAGTTCATGAACTCGTGGTACCGCTTGCTCTCCTCGTACGGACCTTGACAGAACACGGCGTAGGTGATGTCCCGGGAGTGGACGTAGGACAGCTCGTCGAGCTGGGTGTTGTTCCAGGTGCAGCCCTCGCACTGCTGGGCTGCGGGCCGGCCGGAATACCACATGAAGTAGTAGGTGATCAGCTGTCGACGGCCTTCGAACGTGTCGATCAACCGGACCGGTCCATCGGGTCCCGTCAGCGGGGTCGCGGGATCCACCTCGACCACCGGCAGCCGGCGGCGAGCGGCGGCGAGCGCATCGCCGGCCCGGGTGTGCGCCTTCTCCTGGCTGCGCAGTTCGGCCAGTCGTGCCTCGAAGGTGGCCCGGTCGGTGATTGTGGGTTCGGGTGGGTTCTCGATAGCCATGGGGACAGCCCTCCTTGTGGTCGATACGTGACGGTGTTGTGGTCGGGTGAGTTCTCGGTGTCGCGAGTGGGTCAGAGGTTCTCGGCAATGTGCTTGATGGCGGCGAGGCGACGGTCCCATGCGGTGCCGATGGCATCGAGGCGGCGGGCCGTGGTGCTGAGCCCGGTGCCGATGACCCGGTACTGCACCTCGCGCCCGGCCTGGACAGTCTCCACGAGGCCGACCTCGCGAAGCACGGCGAGGTGCTTGGCGATGGCTTGCCGGGTGACGGGTAGTCGCCGGGCAAGGGCGGACGCCGAGGCGTCGCCCTCACCGAGGACGGCGAGGATACTCCACCGGGTTTCGTCGCCGAGCGCACTGCACATGTTCACCACGGCCTGGTCAACGAGACTGCCGGTGCTCATGAGCTGTGCTCGAGCAGGGCGACGAGCTTGTCGAGTTCTTCGTCCCAGCCGCCACGATGGTCGGCCATGAGCCCTGCCGGGTTGCCGGTGTGCTCGAAGCCCGTCTCGACGACGGTGAGCCGAGTGCCGCCGGAGGCCGCCTCGAGGGTGAAGCGGAAGACCGTCGAACGCCGTTCGTCGACCGTCTCCGGCAGCGGGCCTTCCTCGTTGCACCAGCGGTAGGACACCTCCGACGGAGGGTTGAAAGTATCGACACGGATCGGCACCCGGCGCTCACCTGGCCAGCCGATCGTGCCGAGGGCGCCGGCGCCGGTACCGGTGAGGGTGATCTGGCCGAACCACTGCGAGATCAGCTCGGGATCGGTGACGGTGCGCCAGACCTTCTCCCGGGGCGCGTTGATGTGGATCGTGCGGTGCACACTGAAGGTGTCGGCATCGATCACAGCCTGAGGGTTCTGCGTGTTCTCCATGAGCTTTCTCTTCTCTCTTTTCGGCGTTCAGTGGACGGTGGCGGGCTCGGGTTCCAGGGTCGGGGCCGGTTCAGCCTGCAGCAACGATGCGGGGCGCAGGGAGCGGCCGGCGATCGCGGCGGCGATGGAGACGGTCGCGAGAATCGCGGCGGTGAGGATTGCTACCGGGATGCCGCCGGTGTCGATCGCGTGCCCTCCGGAGAAGGCGCCGATGGCGTCCCCGAGGTTCCCTGCGGACGCAGGCAGGGAGGCCGCGACGATCGCACCGGGCCCGGCGAGGTGCTCGACGCGGTGCTGCCAGGGGCTCGTGATGCCTGAACTACACATGCCGAGACCTAGTACCGCGAACACTGCGACCAGCGGGCTCGCTCCCCAGAGAACCATCGCGACAAGCGAAGCCGATACGCCGCCGGCGCCGATGATCAGGGCCCGTGCGGCACCGGTGTCGGCGAACTTCCCACCAGCGAACGACCCGACCGCGGCGGCGATACCGAAGCCCATCAGGCATGCCCCGATCCAGGGCCCGGAGATCCCGGCCACACCCTCCAAGAACGGAACGAGATAGGTCAGCGCCGCCGAGACGCCCGCGAACAGAAGCACGCCGACAGCAAGCACGGCGAGCACACGTGGGGCAAAAGCGAACCGTAGTCGGCCCAGCATTCCGACCTCGCTCTCGGTCGCCACCCGGGGCACCACGAGCAAGGCGATCAGGAGAACGGCGGTGGCCGCCAGGACGACGGCGAGGAACGATACGCGCCAGCCCACGGCTTCGCCGAGGAGCCGGCCCAGCGGCATCCCCACCGCGCCGGAGACAGCGAAACCGGAGATGACCACCGCCATCGCCCGGCCGGCTCGTTCCGGGGGCACGATCGAGGTCGCCGTGGTGATGGCGGCTGCGATGAACAGCCCCTCCACCGCGCCGATAACGACCCGGGCGGCAATGAATGCCTCCAGGCCGGCACCGAGGGCGGGCAGCAGGTTCAACACGGTGAACACGGCGAGCGCGGCCAGCAGCACCGGCCGCCGGTCGAGCCGAGAGGTAAGAACCGTCAGCATCGGCCCGCCGATCGCAATCCCGAGCGCATTCGCCGACACCAGCCCTCCCACTGCCGGGAGCGGGACAGCCAGGTCCGTAGCCATGAGGTCGAGCATGCCCATCACGAGCATCTCGGCGCACCCCATGACGAGCGTTCCCGCGAACAACGCGCCCAGGGCGATCGCCGCCCGTGGACGACCTGATTCTGAACAACCCTGTCGATCGAGCATCGGAACCTCCGAGGACATGCAACCTAGCGATTGCAGTAAACCTTGACACACTATTCGGCGACTTGCAACCCTAGGATTGCACTAGTTGTTCGACCGAGCTTCCGCAGAGGTGGAGATGGTGACGAACCCGATGCGACGGAGGTGCCGAGCTCACCGTGGATACGGGAGAGCCGGCGCTTTCCAGGGTGCTGCGGCCGAAGTGCCTCCGCCGGGCGATTCCTTGCGAACGAGATCGAGCAGGATGCCCAGCTTTTGCGCGACCAACGGTTCGTCGTCGTGGAACGCCCACCAGCAGGTCGCCGCGCGGTGGCGGCTCTTGCGGCAGACCCCGGCCGTGCTCGACGGAACGGATCCTCGACCTCACTTCTCGTTGGTGAACAGCTGTCTCGATCACACGCGCGCGACGAGATCGCCACGCTCTACGGGAGCGAACGCAGAAGTACTGACGGCAAGTACTACCGCGACTATCTGATGCAGTACTGGAACGACCACTGGGATCGCTGGGAGAAGCTGCGTACAGGAGGGTCCTGAGGCGTGACCCTGTTCAACCAGGACTTCGACCAGCGCGAACACGCTCAACATTGGATCCTGGCTGTCGATAAGTCTTTAAAACGATCATTGTTTCGAATCTTCAGCGTTTGGCGGAAACGCCTAGCTGGATGGGTTGCCCAACCGGTCTCGACAGCTTCGTCCGGAAGGTGGCGAGGTCGCCGAGCATTGTCAATTCGCCACCTTGGTCGGCTCCGCGGGCTGGGATCAGTCGTGATGTTCTGGATTGGGTGGAAGTTCTCGTCGTAGGGAGGGTGGTAGCTCGTTCCAGGGCGCGCCGCGGCGGATGCGGGATTCTGTGTTGCGTCGTTCCCAGAGTGGTTCGGTCGCGTACTGGGAGAACAGTGTCGCGGTGGCTGCCGAGGCGAGGAGAGCGGTGGCGATGCCGCAGTAGGTGGGGTAGTCGAGCCAGGCGATGACGGCGCCGGCGGTGATACCCGCCGCGAGGGTGAACACGGTGATGCCGGGGTAGTGGTCGCTGAGCAGTCGCAGGTCCGAGATATCGACCGTGATCAGCCACAGCAGCAGGATCGGGAAGGTCGTGGCGGTGAAGATCAGGCCGAGGAACAACTCGTCGGTGCTCAGTCCGACGACGAGCCCGAACCCTGCGGCGGTGGCGGCGGGTGGCATTGCTTGCCAGGTGAGCATGGTCTGCCAGGCGGGCCGCTGGGGTTCGTGTAGTGCGTAGCAGGCGAGACCCAGCAGGACCGCACCGATTGCGGCGGCCACACCGGTCGGCCACGGCGCTGCGAAGTGGTCGTGCAGGCTGATCGTGGCGAGCAGCATCGCCACGGCGGCCGGAAGCAGGGCGAGCAACAGTCTCCCGCGGCCGGGTGCGGGGGAGTCCCAGGTGGGTAGGAATCGCTGATAGCCCGAGGATCCACTGCGGTTGTGAGGGTTTCCGGTGTAGGTGATGTTCACATCGCCGGCGATGTGAACACTTCGGCCGAGGTCACCGGCGTCGAGGATATCGGCCAGGCTGGGCCCGGGCCGATTCATTGTGTCCTCTTCGGCCACCGGCGAGGTGGGATGGAGGGTTTCCGCGTCGACGGATCGGCTTCGGATGGTGTCGAGTCGTTTCCACCATCGCATCAATTGCTCGACCTGGGGTTCGTCCAGCCCGCAGGCCTTGGCGTATTTGCGGACTTGGTCGGGGTTGGAGGGCAGAGCGGTGTTGGTCGGTGACATGAAGCTGTAGGCGGTGCTGCGCGGGATCTCGGAGAACGCCGCGATCTGGCCTTTGCTGCGCGGGGACTGCTGGGCCATCTGCCGCAGCAGAGCCAGGAATTCCGCGGTCGAGGCCGGTCCTCGGTCGGTCATTTCGTCTCCTCCGCGCCGAGCAGTGTGGCCGCCGCACGCCCCCACCGGCGGGCTGCCGCACTGGCCGGGCAAGCGGGCACGACACAGACCACGACGCCGGTGACCACGGCCAACGCCAGGACGCAGGCGAGTGTGGCCTCCACACCTGAGGTGATGAGCAGGAACGTGAAAACGACAGTCACCGGCACGAGTACGGAGACGACCAGCGCGGCAGGCCACGTCCATGTCGGTGGGGGTGGCTGCCCCGGCTTGCGTGGGCGAGACCGCGTCGGCCGGGAGGGTTGGTTGTGGGTCATGCTCGGTCCTTCACTCGCCCCTGGGGGCGAATCGCTCGGGCCCAGCGGCTGGCGCACGGGCTCATGGGTGGGATGCAGTCGAGACTGAAACAGTTGCGGTGGTCGGCTATCCGGGTCGAGCTGGCGTTCTCGGCCCGGCCGCTCTCGCTCGTGTGAAGTTGTCGATTCCCATGAAACCGCACATCAACTGGCCGCAGGCCCGCCACCGAGATTCGGTGTGCAGACCAGGACACCTCCGGGGACCGCGCGCCGTGTCCAGCCGGTGTCCGGAATCGGCCGGGCAGGGTCCAGATGTCCGGAATCGGCCGACGGAATGAGTTTTCCGTCCAGAACTGTGCAGCGAAACCGCCGGTAGAACCCGGCACCGGCTGCCGGACGTCGATGGATGACCCGCCGGACACTCCGCCGCCGTCTCGGACACATACAGTTCCTGGAGAGGAGATCGGTCGCTGCCGTTGTCCTCGTTCCCGGACTCGCGCAGTGGGATGCAGTCGAGCATGGGTTCCGGTGCCTCCCGCTGGCGTGGGAACGGCGCCTTGCCGAGGGCCTGAAACCACCCGGTTGAGGCCCTCGGCTCAATTTCGGATCGGTCGGCACACCTGCCCGGAACCCGGTTCGCCGAGTGTGATGTTCCCCCGGTTCCACGGCACCAGCCCGACTTGCGGGCACGGTCGGTGAAGGCCCAGGAAGTGAATTGAACGCCGTGCGCCGGGTATCTGGGCGGTGTCAACCAGTTCTTGTTTACGCCGGAAAGGAGGCGGAATTGCATCCGATGCAATATTCGGCAGGTTGGTGAAACCACGGTTTGCGCTGGTGGCGGCTGTCCAATCGGGTTGGGAGACAGCTGAGGCGGTGGGGGTGACCTGGTGCTGACCCCTGATGCATCGTTGTTGCGCTGGATACAACAGTGGGGTGACTCCGATGGCTCCCGATTCGGCGCATCTGATCATCACATCGACGAGTTCGTGCTCTCCCACCCATCGAAATCCCACCCGGTCGATGTGTTCTTCCGCTGGCTCCAATCTCGCGGATTCGCCGCCGGCCTCGACATTCCTACCCAAATCAGCGGACTGCCCAAACCACTTTCGAGACTTCGAAGCCCACCAACAGCAACTACACCGTTGCCTGACCGACGAATCCATCCCGCTGGCAGCACGAGTCGCGGGAGCACTGATCAGGCTTTGTGCCCTGCCCTTGGTCCTCATCGTCGAGTTCACCACCGACCGAATCCACCGCGACGACACCGGCGCCTACCTCACCATCGACCGCCACCCCGTCCTGCTTCCACCGACCCTGGCTCGCTTGATCGACCGGCTCATCGCCTCCGACGCCATCCAAACGATGATCAGACCAGGAGCACACGGACCCGCCTACCTGTTTCCCGGCCGACCACCGGGCCGCCCACGTCATCCCCACGCCTTGCGAGAAATGGGCGCCGACCACGGACTTCCGATCCGGACCGCCCGCAACACCGCCATGATCACCGCCGCCGGAGAACTCCCATCCATGGTCATGAGCGACCTGTTGGGCATCGCCCCCGGCACCGCCGAGAAATGGAGATCCGGGCGCGCCGGCGGGCCGCCCCGGATCGCCGCCGCACCGATGTTCGTTCGAAACCGGGATCATGCCGTTCATACTGGGTGTCGTGGTGACTGCTCGGCTGGTGCACAACAACGGCACAGAGGGAGGTTGCTCGATGCACGCGAACGTCGGAAACCAACTGAGGATACGAAGCCACGATGTGGGCGTGATCGATCAGACGGGGAGATCACCGAGATTCGGGGCGCCAACACCGCACCCCCATAAGTGGTGCGGTTCGAGGATGGACACGAGGGCCTGATCTTTCCCGGGCCGGATTGTCTGATCAGACCGGGCTGACGCCGGTGGTCGCGCGCGACGGGCGGCCGCATTGCCGGACAGGGGTCCGCATGGTCGGCGTCCATGACCGATATCGGTCCGGGCCGGCACCCGGCCTACGCCGCGGTCACCTGCGCGGGGTGCCTGCGCATCCTCGGTCTGGAAGCGATCACGGGCGAGGCGATGCACTGCCGCTGTTCGACCGGCACGCCGGTGTCTTGTAGCAGCCGGGGTGTTATCCACGACAGCGCCCACCCGCCCGTGAGCACGCCGCGACACACCGGCGCCGTCGACATGTTCCTTCCACATTCCACGGAGGAGTTTTCGATGTCCGAAACCGATGAGCATCCGACGTATCCACCGCAGCGTTCGAGCGGAGGTGTGATCGCAACTGATGAAAAGGAACTGCAAGACGTTCGAACCGAAGCCGCACCGACCTCGGGGATCAGCGAAGAACAATTTTTGGCCGGGATTTTCTGGGCCAATAAACAGGCAATCTGCATGGGGCTCGGGTTCGTGCCTGTAATCGGCGGCATCCTGGGTTCAGCCGTCGGAATGCTCATGGATTCGATATGTCCTTTTACTCGAGAGGAAGAGAAAGAGAAACAGGAAGCCCTCATCCGGCTGATACGAGAGGTCACCAAGCAAGAGATCCAGGGCTTCTACAACGAATCCGCCAAGCAGATTCTGGAAGGTATGCATAGAAGCGTCAACTACTATCGCAAATATGCCAAGCAGTACGGAACAGATGTCTGGGATGTGCGGCGCACCGACGAGGAACTGAACGGCGCGATCCGCTATCTCAACAACCGTATCCCCGATCTCACAGTAGGGCAGTATCGTTTCGATGCACTTCCTTACTTTGCCATGGCGGCGAACATGCACCTGATGCTACTGCGCGAAAAGCTCAAGTTCGCCAAGAAACTCAAAATCTCCGAAGGAGATACTCGAGTAACAAAGAGTGAACTCAAAGAGGGCATCGAGAAATACGTCGACTATGTTCGCAAGACCTATGACGAGGGCCAGAAGCGCCCCATGCCTCACTGGAGCTGCAACATCGGCTACGCGCGCATCATGTACATCAGCGCCTACGAATTCACCCTCCTCTGGCCCTACATGGAGGATCCCGACTGGAAACCCGTCGACATACCCCGGGAAATCGAGCTCCACTTCGGCCCGTTCGGCTACGACCAAAGTACGGATTTCCGCCGATGGATAGACTCGAACTGGCCAGGCCCCAAAAAGCCGCGAACCAGCGAACCTCTACGGTGGTTGGAAATCGGTGCAGATTTCGGAACCAAAACAGTCAGTTCATGGGGATCATCCCGGACCGTTGAATATTCACTGATCGACCAATGTTCCCACAACGGAAATAACACTTCGGGAACGGGCAGGAGAGTGAATCGCCGGACCCCCGCACGGCCGCCGTGGCAAAAGAAAGAATCATTCTTCCCTACTCCAGTCCTTATCCCTTTCTATATCGCCGACCTCACACTCTACTGTTCGAAACCGCAATCCCGGGGACTCCACGATACCCGCTTTCACCGTGTGGATGTCGCAGATTCGGTAGGCGATACAGATTCTATCGGCATCCGCGAGGATGAAGATACCAAACTCGAATGCAGCATTCCCGGTTTCGCCCTTTCTCAGTTACGGATCCTGAGTCAGAATTCCCTCGGGCAGGCGAACTGCATGATGGCCAGCTTCAAACCGGCCCCAGGGCATGACACTTTCAATTCCTTCAACGTCCGGCCGAAGCCGGTGTCCGGGCAGGAGTACCACGTCATCGACGCCGACAGTGGCGGCTTTCTGGATGTGGATCACTACACGCTGACCGGTAGTCCACGGCCGGTGGTGCGTGAGGGTGCGGGCTCCCGGAGTCGTGACTGGGTCGTCTCCGCAACCGAGGACGGCGGGTGGATCCTGGTCAATGCCTACAGTGGGCAACGGCTGCAACACAGCCCCGATGGCCTGCGCCTCGTCGATGCGGACGAGCCCGCGACCGACGACCACGTGTGGGACTTGCATCCGAACCCGGCCTCGGGCACCGGCAACGGCACCGATCCCCAAGGCACCGACGGCACCTGGATGATGGGCTGCCGCGGCCAAGGTCGCGACCACTACGCCACGGTGGCCGACGGCCCCCTGGTCGAGGGCCAGTCCGATCGAGTCCAGGCGACCCGGTGGGTACTCGCGCCCGCGCCGGTCCTCGGCGACGCGCTCGTTGATCAACTGCCGTCGCTGTGGACGGACTCGTCCCCCCTCGGATACTCCGCCACCACAGAATTCATCTTGCACAACCCCACCGCCGGGGAAGCAATCCCGGGCCCATGGACCCTGCGGCTGATGCTGCCCGCCGAAACCGGTAACGGACTCGTCCTCGACAGCGACGCCGGACTCGAACTCACTCACACCACCACCGACCGCGGCACCCGAGCGACGATCATCGCCGCCACACCCCCGACCCCCGGTGAAACGATCACTTTCACCCTCACATCCACCAGCGGACGCATCGCCCCCACCGACATCACCCTCGACAATCACCTCCTACTCACCAACGACGACCTCACGACCAACCCCGCCACGCTCTAGATGTTATGACCATGGACGTTGGTGACGCTGTGTCGAGCTGACAAAACGAAGACCTCCGAGTGAAGTGCGAGCTGTCCAGTAACGCACCCATCCATCGGAGGTCTTCGTGTCCCACCGTAACGCCCCGCTGTCGGAATTGGGCCGGTTACGGCCGGCTCGTTGTGTCGTCGAGGACGGCCGGCCACTACGACGCGCGGCCGAACGGTTCCAGGTCCCGGAGGGAAACCGTGCAGGCCGCCGCGCCGGCAATCCTATGGGCGGTCGAGATCGCCGGTTCGCAGGGTTGCGGTGAAGGTGTCCCATTCGGCCGGGGCGAAGACGAGAGCGGGGCCGGCCGGGTTCTTCGAATCGCGCACACCGACCATGCCACCGTCGAGGAAGGCGGCCTCCACACAGTCCTTGTCAGGTGCGCTGTGGCTCGATTTGAACCACCGGGCCGTGGACTGGTCTGCGGTCATGCTCGGTACTCCCTGGCTGCTATTTGCCTTATCAGGCTCTTGCTGGCTGCAACATCAAGCGACGATTGCCGGATGGCGTCGTACGCCTGACGATACCGGCCCACGTCCTTGGCACGTTCCAGGTACACATCGCCCGCGTAGGACTCGATGTAGACGACCGTGGGCGAGCTCTCCCGTCCCCTGGCGTCCCGGCCGAACTCGAGGATCGTGAACGGGCCGGTCGCGACGCCCGCAGGAAACCCCGCCATGAAGGTCAGCACGGATACCGTCACATTGGCAGGCATATTCGCCAACCGGTTCAGCTGCTCCCGCATTACCTTGGCGCCACCGACCGCAGTACGCAGGACGGACTCGTGGACTATAAGGTCCACAGTGGCGGGCTTGGTCTTGCGGGTGATCAGCGCCTGACGCTTGCTCTTGAGTTGGGTACGCCTTTCCCGGATCTCTTCGGTAACTTCCGGCATGTAGATTCGATCGAGCGCGCGAGCATAGTCCGGTGTCTGAAAGAGGCCGGACAACATATCTGGTCGGTAGATGGTCAGGTGTTTGGCTGATGACTCGAGTCCGACGTAGAGGTCGAACCCGCGAGACACGACATCGTCGAACTCCTGCCACCAGTTCTTGACTGCCGCCTGCTTCGCCAGCCCGATCAATCCCGCGATAACGCCGGGGTCATCGATGCCGTAGATGCGGCAGAGCGCTTCCACATCCGGCACCCGAATACCGGTAAGACCCCGCTCTATTCGCGACAGCGTGCTCACCGAGAGCTGCATGAGCGGCGCCACATCGTCGAGGTTCATATTGACCGCTTCGCGGGCTTCCCGGAGGTAACGACCGAGCTGGCGGCGGGGCAGGGTGGTCGAGCTGTTCTCTGGCACAGGAGGTTCCTCGCTTTGCATCAGGAGCGATGGTCGTTTGCACGCTGCAAGCCTTGTACGCAGGTGTGACAACCGCTCTGGCCCTTTGGAGATACTTCAGCGCAATTGCAGACTGCGCTTGATTCGGTTGCTTGTCCAGTGGTGTGCTGGATTCACCCGGCAGCCGGGAAGCTCGAATCGAGAAGCCGCCCACAAAGATCCCCATCCCAGGCGCGACCGGTTCGAGACATTACCGCGAATCATCGAACGATCAAACGGCACGACTCCATGTCGTCGCCCCCGGCCGCCGGGCCCACCACCCACACCCGTCGATCGGGAGCCTCAGCCATGACGAAATACGGAGCAGGACAACTCGATAGCCCGGCCGATCGACCGCCGCGTGCCGGCGCGGCGCGACAACCGCGCGTGCACCCATCGGTTCGCCGCGCACCGGCAGGCCACCGGCCGAAGGCATCGGCCGGCGACCATATCGTGCGGATCCGCACGTGAGTGTCCCGCGGCGTGCGGTGGCCGTGCGTGCCCACGGCAGCGACAGCGGCGATATCGACCGATTGTGCGAAATACATGGTCTCCGTGTGGTGTTCACGGCCTATATCGGTGCCGGTTCGGTGCATGCGCCGATGATCGCCGCCCATCACGCGCTCGATCACGATGCCGACGTGGTGCTGGTTCCGCATCTCGGCATCCACGAAGCCCGGTCGCCCTCGTGGCGGACGGTGACCCGGTTCGCGGACTTGATCACCGCCGCCGGGGTACTCGAATCCGGGTCATGACCCGCCGGTCGTCGCGGTAACCGATACAGCGCCCACCGGATATCTCCCACCGGGAAATTCCCGGCCCTCGCTCGCGCCGCGCGCGAGTACACGAGTCCACTTCTCGATCTCGACTGTCTGGAGTGTGTTCCGTCATGTCTTCTTCACCTGTCCCCGAGCGTCCCGTTCTCGTTGTCGGGGCCGGTCCGTCCGGCCTCACTCTCGGCATCGAACTCTTGCGCCGGGGTGTGGATGCCCGCGTCATCGACAAGCTGGACGGCCCGGTCACCACATCACGGTCGTTCACCGTGCACGCCCGTACCCTGGAACTCCTCGAACTGGCGGGGGTGGTCGACGAGTTCCAGGACCGCGGCCTGCGGGGTGAGTGGATGGACTATCACTTCCACGGCGCCGCGGAGAAGGTGCGCCTGGATTTCACCGGTCTCGACAGCCGGTACCCGTATTACCGGGCCTTGAGCCAGAAAGATACCGAGGAGATACTGCGGCGCCGGTTCACCGGACTGGGCGGGGCCATCGACTGGCAGCGTGAACTCGTCACCGTAGATATCGGCCCCGGCGGCGAGGTCACCGCGACGGTGCGGGATACGCGGTCCGGACGCGTGGAAACAGCGCGCCCGCCCTGGTTGGTCGGCTGCGACGGGGTACACAGCACCGTCGCCACCTCGCTCGGCGCGCAGGCCGATCGTGTCGAGTACGCGGGCACCGCGATGCGGATGATGGACGTCCCGCTCCGGGTGCGACCGGACTGGCCGGTGCAGGCCGGAGGTGTCGATTACCGCGTCACCCGTGATCGGATGCTGCTCACGACCGCACTGCCGGACGGTGTGTGGCGAGTGTTGATCAGCGATACCGGCGACGCGCGGGACGCGGATACGTCGGTGCACGCTTTTCAGGCCGTCGTCGACGAGCACTTCGGGGGCGCGGTGCGATTGGGGACCCCGGAATGGACCTCCGTGTTCCGTACCCGGCGGCGATTGACCTCCCGGTACCGGAACGGGCGTGTCCTGGTGTGCGGGGACGCCGGGCACGAACGCTCCCCGGCCGGTGGGCAGGGGATGAACACCTCGATGCAGGATGCGTTCAATCTGGGATGGAAACTGGCTGCGGTGGTCCACGGCGATTCCCCGGACGCGCTGCTGGATTCGTACGAGGCGGAACGGCGCCCGATCGCCGAACAGGTGAACGCGGGTACGCACGAATTGCATTCGGTGTTGATGAACCACGGTATGCCCCTCGCCGAACGGATGGCCCTCGCCCGCGAACCGGGGTTCACCGACCGGGCGGTCGCCCGGATCTCCGGCCTCGCCTACCGGTATCCGGCGACCGGTGAAATCTACGCACCACCCGGGCACACCCGGTTGGACGGTCTCGGGGCCGGGGACCGGGCGCCGGATGTGGAGATCACCCCACGGCTGCGCCTGTACGAGATGCTGCGGCGTCCCGGCCACACCCTGCTGATCACCCACCGCGACCCGAGCGCGGCCGCACACACCGCGGCGCTGGTCCACCGGCTGTCTCCGCAATTCGGCCACCGGGTCGAACCGGTGGTGATCACTGTCCCCGGCCACCACCGGCCGATCCCGGCCGACGCGATCACCGCCGACAGCTTCCGGGTCCACGAACTCTACGGCGCCCCGGACACCGACGCGGCATGCCTGATCCGGCCCGACGGCTATCTGGCCCACCGCTGCCGGACCACCGAGCACCACACCCTGCACACCGCCCTACGCGCGACCTTCGCCTGATCCGCATACCGGCCACTGCCGCCGCAGAACCCGCCGCACCGTCGGCATTCCGGCGACTCCCGCCCTTGGATTCGCCCGCCTGCCCGGCCCACCCGTCTCTCCCGCCCGCGTCGCCCCGCCTGGCCTGCCCGGTCGAGATCGGGTGCCGGCCCCCGAACAGCGCCGCACGTTGTTCGACCCCAGGGACCACCGCCCCGACCAACCCGCTGTCTTCCGGAAAGAAACCGCCATGCCCTCGTCCGCTTCGCCACCCTCGATCTCGCTCCCCCACTCCGGATCGCCGGCCGGCTGCCCGGTCGTGCCCGGCATCCCCGCCGAGACCGGTTCCCGGGTACCCCTCCACACCCCGGAATTCGCTGCCGATCCCCACGGCGCCTACCGCATGATGCGGAAACAGTTCGGTGATCTCGCACCCGTCGAACTCGCGCCCGGAGTCCCCGCCACCCTCGTCCTCGGCTATCACACCGCACGCCGCATCCTGCACGACCCCGACCACTTCCCCACCGACCCACGCACCTGGCAGCACACGGTCCCCGCCGACTGCCCGGTCCTGCCGATGATGCGCTGGCAACCCGCGGCCCGTTACAACACCGGGATCGCGCACACCCGCTACCGGCAGACTGCCACGGCCGCCATCGACGCCATCGACACCCATGCCCTGCACGCGACGGTGGAACAGGTGGCCGTCCCGTTGATCGACACCTTCGCTGCGTCCGGGTCCGCGGAACTGGTCACCGACTACGCACAGCCCCTCGTCATCACCGTCCTCAACCGGCTCATGGGCTGCCCATCCGATATCGGGCAACGAATCGTCTCGGGGACGGCCGCCCGCTTCGACACCGTCCGAGCCGCCGAAGGCATGCGCGTCATGCACGCCGCGCTCACCGAATTGATCGCGCTCAAACATCGGTATCCCGGTGACGACGCCACCACCCGCCTGCTCACCCACCCCCACCACCTGGACGACGGCGAAGTACTGGCGCAGTCGATGAGCTTCTACGGCGCGGGCGGCGAAGCCCAGCCCAACCTGATCACCAACACCATCCTGCTCATGCTCACCGACCCCCGCTTCGGCGGCAGCCTCCTCGGCGGCAGTCTCTCCACCCGCGACGCGCTCGACGAGGTGTTGTTCCACGACCCCCCGATGGCCAATTTCTGCACCACCTACCCGCACACCCCGCTGCTGCTCGGCGATACTTGGTTGCCGGCGCATCAACCCGTGGTGATCAGCCTCGCCGCCGCCAATACCGACCCCGCCCTGACCGGCGGCGACCCCACCGGTAACAGGGCACACCTCGCCTGGAGCGCGGGACCACACGCCTGCCCCGCCCGCACCATCGCGTACCTGATCGTGCAAGACGCCATCGACCAGCTCCTGGATGCGGTCCCGGACATGGAGCTCGCGGTCGCGCCCACGGAACTGGTGTGGCGGCCCGGACCCTTCCACCGGGCGCTCACCGCCCTACCGGTCACCTTCCGGCCCACCCCGCCGACCGGCCTCCGCCACGACACCGGTGACCGGGAATGATCCGGTATTCGCTGGCCATACACCAAACCCTCGCCCTCTACGAATCAGAATTCCAGCGGATCGGACCGCGTTTCGGCCCGAACCGCTGCGGATCCGCCCCCGAGGTCACTGCGGCCACTGCTCATCCGACCCGGCTTCGGATGACGCATACACAGAGGTATCGCCCTGGGGCGTCAGGCCAGTCGGACACCTGATCACCAGACCCGCACGGCCTCGTCGTCGCCCCGAAAGGCCGGGACGCCTGCACAACCGCAGCCGGTACGACCTACCAGGAGGTTTACGGCGCGTCGGATCCTGGCGCGGGGACCCCTTCAGCGGGTGGCGCTCATTCCCAACGCTGTTCACCGGCAGCGTGATTGAGCCTATTGTTGCAGCATGGTGACCGAACCGAGTAGAGAGCAGGTGTACGCCGAACTGTCCTTCCCGAGTACGGACCAGGCGGTAACGTTCGACCTGTACCAATGGCTGCCGAACGATCCGGGCCTCCGCACGCACGCCGAGGTGGGGCTGGCCCGCCGGCCCAGTGCGGACACCTCGATGGGGCACTGGAGGTCATCGGCCTCGTCCTGAGTCGGGGCATCGCCGCGACGAACCTCGCGGTGGCGTACGCCGCCCGGCGGACTGCGCAACGACGAACCGGGCTCGGATGACCGCCGCGCCACGGGTGGATTCTGGGCGGACGGGTACTACGGGCCCGCACTCCCGGCGTCACCCAGGCCTGCGTTCCGCATAATTCGGGGCGGCTAGGTGTTGCGGGTCATAAGGTTGGTGACGCCTGGGCAGAGGTGAGGTGCAGGGGACGGGTCTTCCGGCGGCGGGATAGAAAACGCCAATCCTCCGCCCGCGCTACCGGAAAGACCCGTCCGTGACCCACGGTAATGCCCCGCTGTCGGTCGAGGGCCGACGCCGCCTTGTCCGACGCTGCCGCAACCGCCCCATCGCCCATGTCGCCGCCGAAATGGGTATTTCCCGTCAATGCGCATCGAAGTGGGTGAATCGGTGGCGCCGTGTCGGTGAGCTGGGACTGGTCGACCGGTCCTCGATGCCGTATCACCAGCCCCGGGCAACGCCGGCCGAAGTCGTGGCCCGGATCGAACAGTATATAGACACCGCGATGGCGGCGGAGAACGCCGATATCGCCGATGCGTTCAATGGTCCAGAATTTGTGTGGCTCGGCGTCGAAGCTTTGCCGCTCGGTCATCCCTCCTGATGCTCGGATCGGGTCAGTTCCCGGGTGAATTCTCGCCGTGCTTTCTCGATGAGCTCGTCAGTGGCTGCCGGGTACGCTGCGGCTATCGCGATCAATGCGCCCTCGACATGGGGCCCCAGGCCAGTGTGGGATCCAGGAGCCAACCCGTCCAGCGCACGAACCAAGCTTGTATCGAAGTTGCGTCGAACCTGATCGACAGACAATCCTCTTCCTATCAAGTCAACCTCACTTTCCGCCACTCGGACCGGGCCGAGTTCACCAGCATCTCATGCAGCACTTTTGCAGGTTCGGTCGCACGAACACCATTCATCTCGACGTCGGCAAACGCCTCTGCCAAGGCCTCGATGGGATGAAAATATCCTTTACAAAAACTGTATCCACTGAGCTTTCCGAGCCAATCCTTGTAGGATTTTTCCAGATCGCTTTCAGGATTGCTATACTTCCGGCGATAGTATTCGAACAATTTTGTTTCAGCTATATCGACGATGGCCGACCGTCCTTCATAGGTTAGTGCGTGACCGAATTCGTGAACTATTGCGCTGTATGCCGGGCCTTCGGATCGCCGGGAAAAATGGCCCCTATTTATGGCCTGTTCCGTATCCTCCGATAGTAGCCTAGGATTCGAGGCGTACTTTGTCGAAAATGCAATTCTGGTACCGACGAGACTGGTTTGAGAGGATCTGTCTTCGAACGATCGAGCAATACTTCCATCGACGTCACCGATTTCTATCGATAGAATTCTGGTATGTGGATACTTGGCCAGCATGTTGTCCATGGCTCTGACGATTTCCCGTATCGTGCCGGTATCGAGGCCCGGCCTGCCGAAGCCGTATGTCTGGATACCGTGCCGCTCGGTCAGGCCATTTGCAATCTGCGTGTTCAGCCTTTCGAGTTGTCCGGCCCGGCGACGAACAGGAAGTGGCGACTCCAGATTGCCTGCGGTTGCGGGAACTGGCTGTATTACTTTTGCATTGTCGGCACTGTGCAATTCAGAGTCTGCGGCCCGCACGTAGTGCGCAGCGCCCCGTGGCAGAGTCGCCCGGATGTGTGCAACGTTGTTTGTGACGGAGATCAACCTGTCGAGAAGACCTGCTCCCTCATCGATTTTCCTGATCATGGGATGTGACCGATCACTCGATCCGCCCGGCGCTCGGGCAGGACTGAAGAATACGCACCGGTCGGTCTTTGTTTCAGCCTTGGGAGTACCTACCTCGATTTTCCGCGGCTGCTGGGTCGGGTGTGTCGGGTGGTGAGGTTGTCAGGGCAACAGTGTTCTCGGTTGACCCACGCTGACCCGCGCTGACGATACTCAGCGACATGCAACCCCAGATACGGGCAGGTACAGGCACGTTCAGGTACCAATCAAGATGCTCTACGCCGTCTCGTTCCCAGAGTGCCCGTGCCCGCAGCAACACTATCTCGGTTCCCGACTACCCTCGATCGCATGACTTGCCCGCGAGACCCGACACCTCGAATCCGGGTCTGCTGAAAGTTCTCGCCCCGGTACCCGACCCCCGAGATCCCCGTGGACTGCGCGACTCGATGCCGCTGCTGTTAGCCATCGCGATCCCGGCCACCGCCGCTGGCATGCGCGGCTTCACCGGCTACTCCATCTGGGCGCACCGCACCCGCGGCCCTGCTCGCCGACCTCGGCCTGACCGAGAAGTACCGGCCCAGCGATAAGCCTCAAGGTGCTCCGCGGCACGGCACGGTGGCGCTGCTCGCACTTCCGCAGCGCTCTTCGCGAGGGGGATCAACCTGTCGCAGCGTGGGCGGATCTCCGGGATATGTCATCATGTGCAATACTCGCGAGCTGAGTGTTTCCGACGCCGCCCAGCGGGGCGTCGCCGGCCTGGTGGCGGATGCCGAAGGTGGTACCGATCTGTTTGTCACGCGCCATCACCGGCCGGTTTCTGCCGTGGTCGGCATGGATCGGTTCGCTGAATTGGATCGCGCGGAGTCCGACCTTCGTGACCTCGCATTGGTGCTCGCCCGGGCCGCGACCGACAACGGGAACCGGACGTCACTCGATGACGAGCTCCGCGCGTCCGCAAGCTGATCGTCGGCCGCAATACCTGGCGAATCGTGTATCGGAGCATGGACCGGCAGACCATCGAGATCTGTGAGATCTGGCGGCAGCGCGGTGGGAGGGCGGCTTTCATTCGAGCCGAGTCGTAGCTATCCGGTCGAGCGAGCGGGGGAACCGCAGGGCGCTTCCCGCATCGGGAACGCCCCACGGTTAGGCGCTGAACGGTTCAGCGGGCGAAGAGCAAAGCCCGCTTGACCTCCTGGATGGCCTTGGTGACCTCGATACCGCGCGGGCAGGCATCCGTGCAGTTGAAGGTGGTGCGGCAGCGCCACACACCGTCGACCTCGTTGAGGATGTCCAGGCGCTCCCGGGCAGCCTCGTCGCGGCTGTCGAAGATGAAGCGATGCGCGTTCACGATCGCGGCCGGGCCGAAGTAGCTGCCGTCGTGCCAGTACACCGGGCAGGACGTGGTGCAGCAGGCACACAGGATGCACTTGGTGGTGTCGTCGAACCGGGCGCGGTCGGCCTGACTCTGGATCCGCTCGAAGGTCGGCTCGTTACCGGAGGTGATGAGGTAGGGCTTCACCGCCCGGAACGCGTCGAAGAACGGTTCCATGTCCACGACCAGGTCCTTCTCGACCGGCAGACCACGGATGGGTTCGACGGTGATGGTGACCGGCTTACCGTTCTTCGGCAGCATGTCCTTCATCAGGACCTTGCAGGCCAGCCGGTTCACCCCGTTGATCCGCATGGCGTCGGACCCGCACACCCCGTGCGCGCAGGAGCGCCGGAAGGTGAGGGTGCCGTCCAGATAGGACTTGATGTAGATGAGGATGTTGAGGAAGCGGTCCGTCGACAGCGCGGGCACCTGGAACGACTCCCAGCGCTGGCCCTGACCGTCCTCCGGGTTGAACCGCGCCACCTTCACGGTGATCATGGTCGAACCCTCGGGGACCGGCGCCGGGTTCGCGGCCGTCGGATTCTCGGCTACAGCGGTCATCAGTACTTACGCTCCATCGGCTCGTAACGGGTCTGCACCACCGGCTTGAAGTCGAGGCGGATATCGGAGAGGAGATCCGCGCCGTCCTTGTAGGCCATCGTGTGCCGCATGAAGTTCACGTCGTCGCGGTCCGGGTAGTCCTCGCGCGCGTGCCCGCCACGCGACTCCTTGCGGTTGAGCGCCCCGACCACCGTGACTTCGGCCAGCTCCAGCAGGAAGCCGAGTTCGACGGCCTCGAGCAGATCGCTGTTGTAGCGTTTGCCCTTGTCCTGCACCGTGATCCGGGCGTAGCGCTCCTTGAGCGCATGAATATCGGTGAGGGCCTGCTTGAGCGTGTCCTCGGTACGGAAGACCGAGGCGTTGTTGTCCATCGACCGCTGCAGTTCGGTGCGGATATCGGCGACCCGCTCGTTGCCGTGGTCGGACAGGATCAGCGCCAGCCAGTCCTGCACCATCTGGGCCGGGTTCTCCGGCATCTCGACGAATTCGGCGCGATGCGCGTATTCCGCGGCGGCGATACCGGCGCGGCGGCCGAACACATTGATATCGAGCAGCGAGTTGGTGCCGAGCCGGTTCGCACCGTGCACCGAGACACAGGCGCATTCACCGGCGGCGTACAGGCCGGGCACGATATCGGTGTTGTTCTTCAGCACCTCGCCCTGGATGCGGGTGGGGATACCGCCCATCACGTAGTGACAGGTCGGGAACACCGGTACCAGTTCCTTCACCGGGTCCACACCGAGGTAGGTGCGGGCGAACTCGGTGATATCGGGCAGCTTCTCCTCGAGGACGTCCTCGCCGAGATGGGTCACGTCGATGTAGACGTAGTCCTTGTTCGGTCCGGCGCCGCGACCCTCGAGCACCTCGAGCACCATGGAGCGGGCGACGATATCGCGCGGCGCGAGGTCCTTGATGGTGGGCGCGTAGCGCTCCATGAACCGCTCACCGTCGGCGTTGCGCAGGATGCCGCCCTCACCGCGGACGGCCTCGGAGATGAGGATGCCCAGGCCGGCCAGGCCCGTGGGATGGAACTGGTGGAATTCCATATCCTCGAGCGGCAGCCCCTTGCGGAACACGATCGCCATACCGTCACCGGTCAGCGTGTGCGCGTTGGAGGTGGTCTTGTACATCCGGCCCGAGCCGCCGGTGGCGAAGACGATCGACTTCGCGTGGAAGACGTGCAGCTCACCGGTGGCGAGCTCGTAGGCGACCACGCCGGTGGCGACCTGCCCGCGATCGGTGTCGGTCAGCACCAGATCCAGTACGTAGAACTCGTTGTAGAACTCGACGTCGTGCTTGACGCAGTTCTGGTACAGCGTCTGCAGGATCATGTGACCGGTACGGTCGGCGGCGTAGCAGGCGCGCCGGACCGGGGCCTTGCCGTGGTCACGGGTGTGACCGCCGAAGCGACGCTGGTCGATCTTGCCCTCGGGCGTGCGGTTGAAGGGAAGACCCATCTTCTCCAGGTCCAGCACCGCGTCGATGGCCTCCTTGGCCATGATCTCCGCCGCGTCCTGGTCGACCAGGTAGTCGCCACCCTTGACCGTGTCGAAGGTGTGCCACTCCCAGTTGTCTTCTTCGACGTTCGCCAGGGCCGCGCACATACCGCCCTGAGCCGCGCCGGTATGGCTGCGGGTGGGGTACAGCTTGGTCAGCACCGCGGTCCGTGCCCGTGGGCCGGCCTCGATGGCCGCCCGCATGCCCGCGCCACCGGCACCGACGATCACCACGTCGTAGCGGTGCTCCTGAACAGGTCGGGATTCAACGGGTCCGCTGGTTCGTTCGCTGCTCTCACCTGCGGCGGCACTTCCTTCGCTGCGCTCACCGGTAGCGTCGATTCGTTCGCTGCGCTCACTCATGCGAGGTGGCCCGTTCCTAACTGATATTGGGGTCGAAGGTGAAGATGACGTAGGTGCCCACGCCCATGATCAGGATCATCGACAGCACCAGCAGCGTGTTCAGCCAGAACCGGGTCGAATCCTTGCGCGAGTAGTCGGCGATCACGGTGCGCACACCGTTACCGCCGTGCAGCTGCGCCAGCCACAGCATGGCCAGATCCCAGATCTGCCAGAAGGGGCTGGACCACCTGCCGGCGACGAAGGCGAAGTTCAGCCGTTTCACGCCGCCGTCGAGCAGCAGCATGATCGCCATATGACCGAAGACCAGCACGATCAGCGCGAGACCGGAGAAGCGCATGAACAGCCACGCGTACTTCTCGAAGTTCCCGCTGGCGTGCGAACGCGGGGAGCGCGGCAGATCCAGGCTCGCCGGACGGTCGTAGGACTTGCCGAGAACGGGTGCAGGCCCACCCGTCGCCCGACCGCCGCCCCCCACGGAATTGCTTCGCAATGCAGTCATTCTCAGTGCTCCGTCAACAGTAGGTAGAACATGCGGCCGATCGAGGGCACCAGGAGCACGACCAGGAGCCCGATGATGCCCCAGAGCATCTGCTTCTGGTAGCGCGGCCCCTGGGACCAGAAGTCCACCAGGATGACCCGCACACCGTTGAGCGCGTGGAACAGCACACAGAAAACGAGTGCCATCTCCATGAGCGCGACGATCGGCGTCTTGTAGATCTCGATCGCTTCGTCGTACATCTGCGGGCTGACCCGTACGAGCGCGGTGTCCAGGACGTGCACGAAAAGGAAGAAGAAAACCGTGACACCGGTGATCCGGTGCAGGGCCCAGGACCACATTCCGGGGTCGCCTCGGTACAGCGTTTTGCGCTTCGGCTGGGCCGGAGCTTCTATCGTGGCCATAGAGTTTCGGTGCCTCCAACATCGTTGATGGACCCGGTCGCAGATCCCGGCACCGGTGTGGCGGGCCGGAAATTCGGTGGCGTACCAACCCGCGGCCGACAGGGACCGACTCCGGGGCCGCTGTCGATAGGGCTCGCCGCCGCCGAACCTGAACCGATCTGTTCTGGACTCTAATCCTCTGGCAATCGGGGAACTAATTCGGCGTGCCGCGCGTTGCGCCCAGATCACACAGGTTAGGTTTACCTTTGTAAGGCGGTGGAGGGGTTCCGCGGCGGGTCCGTCGCGCCCTCGATCACCTACTCACAGAACCACTCCGCGGCGTCGGATTGTTCCGCAAAACCTTGGTGTGCAGCGGATTTCACATCCGACCCGCCACGCACGCGCACACCGCGCGATTTCCGGCGCGCACCGCGACGCACAATGCCGATCTCGCCGTCGCGCACACCGGCAATGTGCAAAATGTCTCAACCGGAGAGACGAAGTTACTCCAGAGTAGCGTACCGATCGCCGCGGCGACGAACACCTTTCCGCCGTGCCCGGAAATACGGACAGACCGCCCGCCGCCCGGGCCGGGCGCGAGACCCGGGCCCACCGGCCGCCGCGCATCCGGGGCGGGCCGCCGGTGGAACCACGCCGGGTCAGTCGCCCTAGTGGATCGAATCGACCCGTAGCCGCACGGCCTCGTAGTTGAAAACGGTGTCGACGACATCTCCGGGCACCCGCCCCAGCAGTGCCTGACTCGCCGGCGCGCTCTGCGGGTACTTGCCGACGGCGGGATCGGCCTCGTGATCGGGCACGATCTGGTACTCCATCCGCACCTCGACCTTGTCGAAGGCGTCGAGCCTGGACAGCAGCAACTTCGAATACACCATGACGATGAGGAACTTCGGAAGCGTCATTCGCACCTTCCTGGTGAGGGGCCCCGGACCGAGCGGCCGGGTTCTCTACATATCTCCGAGCGGAACGACGTGTTTCACATCTGCGCGGAACAGATCGTGCGCGTAGTCGCACGGCGGACACGGTGATGCGGCAGGCTGGGCCGGGACCCGGTGGGTCGCCCACGGACGCGGGAGCAGCTATGGATATCGACTGGAATCTTCTTCGCACCAGCGCGCACACCGCCATGCGACGCGCCCATGCCCCCTATTCCCGTTTTCCGGTCGGCGCGGCCGGTTGGGACGGCAGCACCATCTCCCTCGGCTGCAATGTCGAGAACGTGTCCTACGGGCTGGGGCTCTGCGCGGAATGTGTGCTGGTCGGCAATAACAGAACCGTCGGAGGCGGCCGGCTGCTCGCCGTCTCGGTCTGCGATTCCCGGGGCGCGATCCTGCTGCCCTGCGGGCGCTGCCGCCAGGTGCTCTTCGAGTTCGGCGGGAAGGAACTGCTCATCGACCACCCCGACGGGCCGGTACCCCTGGGCCGGCTGCTGGCCGACGCCTTCGGGCCCGACGACCTCGCTGCCGGTAGGACCTGACCGCCACACCGCATCGAGTTCCCGGCGCCGATCGGCAGCGCGCCTTCCTACGGCGCCGGCCCCCAGGTCGGCTCGGTGCCGGCCCGGCCGATCCGCCGGCAGCAGGCTTCAGATCCACAACGGCCGCGAGTACGAGCCGATGGGCGACCGGCGCAGCGCGCGACGGCCCCGCCGGCGTCCCGCCGTCGTGGAATCCACGCGGGACAGAACGGGTTGGTCCGGGTATGACTGTTCCCCTCTCCGTGCTCGACCTGGCCGCCGTCGCCGCCGACGGATCACATCGGCAGGCGCTCGCCGACACCCTGACCGTCGCCCGGGAGGCCGAGCGACTGGGGTACCGCCGGTTCTGGGTGGCCGAGCACCACGGCATGCCGGGTATCGCGAGTTCGGCGCCGCCGGTGCTGATCGCCGGGGTGGCCGCGGCGACCGAACGGATCCGGGTGGGTTCCGGCGGGGTGATGCTGCCCAACCATTCCTCGCTGGTGGTCGCCGAACAGTTCGGCACCCTGGTCGCGCTCTACGGGGACCGTATCGACCTGGGATTGGGCCGGGCCGCCGGTACCGATCCGCTCATCTCGGCCACCATCCGGCGCGGCGCGGCGGCCGAGGCGGTGGAGGATTTCCCGAAACAGGTAGTGGAACTGCTCGCCTACTTCGGGACGATTCCGCCGCTGCGTGGTGGACAGGGCGACCGTATCCAGGCGGTGCCCGGTAAGGGCGACGTCCCCGAGATGTGGCTGCTGGGTTCCAGTGATTTCAGTGCCCGGCTGGCCGCGATGATGGGCCTGCCGTTCGCGTTCGCCCATCATTTCGCCGGTGGCCGCAACACCCCGCTGGTGTTCGAGCTGTACCGCAGCGAATTCCGGCCCTCCGAGGTGCTCAGCGAACCGCATTCGATGCTGGCGGTGGCCACCGTGGTCGCCGACTCCGCCGCGGAGGCCCGCCGCCGCACCCTGCCGCAGAGCCTGGTCCAGCTGCGGATGCGCACCGGTCAGCTGCCCCAGCGGATACCGACCCTGGCCGAGGCGGAGGAGTACCCCTGGTCGGACGCGGAGAACGCCTTCGTCGACGACCGCAACGCCGACCAGGCGATCGGCATGCGCGAGCAGGTCCTCGACCGGCTCGACACACTGGTGAAGGACACCGGAGCGGACGAGATCATCGTGACCCCCACGGGGCCCACGGTGCAGCACCGCCTCGAGACCCTGCGGGCGCTCCAGGAGTAGTTCTCCGGACACACCGGGCGTCCCGCCGGCCGCGATCGCGACCGCGGCCCCGACGTGGCCGGGTAGAAGAGGCCCGCCGGACCGGCTCGGCGTACCCGGGCGCGACCGCCGCGGCGCTGCCAGACTGGTGACGTGACAGCACACGACGCGGTATCGATCATCGGGGCCAAACGCGACGGCGGCGAGCTGTCCGACGCGCAGATAGATTGGGCCATAGCCGCTTTCACCCGCGGTGAGATGGCCGACGAGCAGATGGCGGCGCTGGCCATGGCGATCGTGCTGCGCGGGATGAACCGGCGGGAGACCGCGCGCTGGACCGAGGCGATGCTGCGGTCGGGCCGGCGGCTGGACTTCACCGATCTCCCCCGGCCGACGGTCGACAAACATTCCACCGGCGGCGTGGGTGACAAGATCACCCTGCCGCTGGCCCCGCTGGTCGCCGCCTGCGGTGCGGCGGTACCGCAGCTGTCCGGCCGTGGACTGGGCTACACCGGCGGCACCCTGGACAAATTGGAATCGATTCCGGGCTGGCGGGCCGATATCGACCCGGACCGGATGCGCGAGATCCTCACCGACCCGGCCGCGGGCTGTGTGGTCTGCGCGGCCGGCGCCGATCTGGCGCCCGCCGACAAACGCCTCTACGCGCTGCGCGACACCACCGGCACGGTCGAATCCATTCCGCTGATCGCCGGCTCCATCATGAGCAAGAAGATCGCCGAGGGCACTGCCGCCCTGGTCCTGGACGTGAAGGTGGGATCCGGCGCGTTCATGCGCACCCGCGACGAGGCGCACGCGCTGGCCACCGCCATGGTCGAACTGGGCGCCGACGCGGGCGTACGGACCGTGGCACTGCTCACCGCGATGGACAGCCCGCTGGGACGCACCGCGGGTAACGCGCTCGAGGTCGCCGAGGCCGTGGAGGTGCTCGCGGGCGGCGGACCGGCCGATGTCGTGGAGCTGACGCTGGCCCTGGCGCGCGAGATGGTCGCGCTGGCGGGTCTGGACACCGATCCCGCCGACGCGCTCGCCGATGGACGCGCCATGGACCACTGGACCGCGATGATCCGGGCGCAGGGTGGTGACCCCGGCGCCCCGCTGCCGGCGGCCGCCCACACCGAAACGCTGTCCGCGCCGGACTCGGGGACCCTGACCCACCTCGACGCGCGCGGGATCGGTATCGCCGCCTGGCGCCTGGGCGCCGGCCGCGCCCGCCAGGGCGACCCGGTCCAGGCCGGCGCGGGCGTCCAGTGGCATGCGGTCCCCGGCGACCGGGTCACCGCCGGCCAACCGCTGCTCACCCTGCACACCGACACCCCGGAGGCCTTCCCCCGCGCGTTCGAGGCCCTGGCCGGGGCGATCACCGTCGGGACCGGATCCACCGACCGACCCGCCCGCGGTCCGCTCGTCCTCGACCGGGTGGCCGATGCGCACCGCGCCGGACAGCACTGGTCGCCACACCGGCATTCCGGTCACCCGCGCGCCCGGTCCGGGCCGGTTACCGCGCACAACCACCCGCGTCCGGCCGCTGACCACGAAGGGAATTCGACGTGAGCGCCTGTCGAAGAGGTGGAACATTTCCGGCCGTACGGCTGACCGCCGCGACATTCGGCGATACCGTCGGCATATGACCGGACCTCTGCCGCTGGATCTCGCCACACTGCGCCGGGCCCCGAAGGCGCTGCTGCACGATCATCTCGACGGTGGGCTGCGGCCCGCCACCGTGCTGGAACTGGCCGCTGACTGCGGATACGACCGGTTACCCGCGACGGATGCCGAATCTTTGGCGCGCTGGTTCCGGGACGCGGCCGACAGCGGCTCGCTGGAACGCTATCTGGAGACCTTCACCCATACGGTCGCCGTGATGCAGACCCCGCGGGGGTTGCACCGGGTGGCCCGCGAATGCGCCGAGGATCTGGCCGCGGACGGGGTCGTCTACGCCGAGGTGCGGTTCGCGCCGGAACAACACCTCGAGCAGGACCTGACGCTCGACGAGGTGGTCGAACACGTATTGGCCGGTTTCGCCGCGGGTGCGGCGGCCGCCGCTTCGGCCGGGCAATCCATCGTGGTGCGCTGCCTGCTCACTGCCATGCGGCACGCGGCCCGGTCCCGGGAGATCGCCGAATTGGCGGTCCGCTTCCGCGACCGCGGGGTCTGCGGTTTCGATATCGCGGGCGCGGAGGCCGGATACCCGCCCACCCGGCATCTGGACGCCTTCGAGTTCATGCGGGTCAACAATGCGCATTTCACTATCCACGCGGGTGAGGCCTTCGGCCTGCCGTCCATTCACGAGGCGCTGGCGTTCTGCGGGTGCGACCGGCTCGGGCACGGCGTCCGGATCGTCGACGATATCGAGGTGCCCGGCGAAATCGAGGATGCCCGGCTCGGGCGGCTGGCGGCATATGTGCGTGACACCCGGGTGCCGCTCGAACTGTGCCCGTCGTCGAACGTGCAGACCGGCGCGGTGCCCTCGCTGGACAAACACCCGTTCGACCTGCTGGCGCGACTGCGCTTCCGGGTCACCGTGAACACCGACAATCGCCTGATGAGCGATACCAGCATGAGCCGGGAGATGCTCAAACTGCACCAGACCTTCGGCTACGGCTGGAGCGATCTGGAACGGTTCACCATCAACGCGATGAAATCGGCGTTCATCCCGTTCCCGGAGCGGCTGCGGATCATCGACGACATCATCAAACCCGGGTACGCGGTGCTGCTGGGCTGAGGCGGCGCCCCGGAGTACCGGTCGGTCCGGAAACCATCGGTGGGAGCCCGTGGCGCACCTCTCGGGCGCCGGGATTCTAGGCTCGGCGTCGATATGTACAACAGGCAGCTAAACCAGCGCACCGCCCGCCTCCTGGGTTCGGTGCTCTCCGCCGCGGTTCTCGCGGCCGGACCGCTCACCGTCTGCGGGAGCGCGGCAGCGCAGCCCGCGCCACCCACCACCACTCCGTTCACCACCCCGGTCACCGATACGTGCCCGCAGAAGGCACAGCCGCCGCCGGCGATCGACGCCTCCGAGGTCCCCGCACCCGGCGAATCGGCGCCGACGCCGCTGTCGGTCCCCGATTCACCGATCGGCGGGAAACGGCTCAGCGAATGCGGTGTGGTGCTGCCCGCCGGCGCGCCGGCACTGCCCGCCGATATCTCCGCGACCGCCTGGATGGTCTCGGACCTGGACACCGGGGCGGTCCTGGCCACCAAGGACCCGCACGGCCGTTACCGCCCGGCCAGCACCATCAAGGTGCTGCTCTCGATCGTCGCGCTGCGCACCCTCGACCTGGACAAGGTCGTGGTCGGCACCCAGGCCGACGCCGATGTCGAGGGCACCCGCGTCGGGATCGGTCCGGGCGGCCGCTACACCAACCGGCAACTGCTGCACGCCCTGGTGATGGCCTCGGGTAACGACGCCGCCCACGCCCTGGCCGCTCAACTGGGCGGCGACGACGTGGCGGTGCTCGAGATGAACGATCTCGCGAAATCACTGCACGCCTACGACACTCGCGCGGCCACTCCGTCCGGTCTGGACGGTCCCGGGATGAGCACCTCGGCCTACGACCTGTCGCTGCTCTTCCGGGAGGCCATGTCGATCCCGCTGTTCGCGGAGATGATCAACACCGAACAGTTCGACTTCCCCGGCTACCCACCGGACCCACGCATCCCCGGCGACCAGGACCATCCCGGCTTCCCGATCGCGAACGACAACGGACTGCTCTACAACTACCCGGGAGCACTGGGCGGCAAGACGGGTTACACCGACGACGCCCGCCAGACCTTCGTCGCCGCCGCCGAACGCGACGGCCGCAGGCTCGCGGTGACCCTGCTCCAGGCCGATGTACTGCCGATCCGCCCGTGGGAGCAGGCGGCCCGGTTGCTCGACTACGGTTTCGCGCTCGGCCCGGACGCGCGGGTCGGCGATATCCCCGGCGACGACGACGAATCCGAACTCGACGCACCGGGGCTCGCGGTCCCGCCGCAGGACGCGGTGGCGTACTCGGCCCAGGGCCCGGGCGGTGGAGGATTCGAAGAGCTGTGGATGCTGCTCATGGTCGGGGGTCTGATCCTGGTACCGATTCTGCTGCTCGGTACCTGGCACGTACGCACCCGTCAGCGCTAGCCGGAGTTTCCCGGCGGTGCCGGCCGGGGGTCCCTCACCGCCCCCGGCCGGCCCGGGTCAGTCCGTGGTGAAGAAGTCGCCGGCCCGCTTCCGGACTTCGGCGCACCGGAAATCGAGTTCCTCGGCGGTATCCGCGACGACGAACACCAGGCCGAGGGCCACCGAATCCATCATGGACCGGGTGGCCGGATAGATCCGCCCCGGCTCGGCCGCCATCCGGACCTCCCGCACACCCGGGAGCTCCGCCAGGAGCACATCGGCTCCACCGAGGTACCGGGCCTCTCGCTCGACACTGAGCAACACCAGCGCGCCGCGCCGGGACAACACATAGCCACAATCGCGTGCCGGCACCGGCGCGCGCAGACCGAAGAGCTCGGCGATGTATTCGCTTTCGCGGTGGATCTGCGAATTACCGGTCAGCACATAGGTGTGCTGGGGGTGACCGATCCCGTGGGCGCGCGCCCCGAAGTCGATCAGCCGGGGGCCCAGCGGGCCGGACATGATCTCCATATGCCCGGGCCCCACCCGCATACCCAGGGCATCGAGCACGCGGCGCGCGTATTCGGCCAGTTCCCGCACGATCGGCTCGTCGTGGTCGAGCCACCGGCCCTTCTCGTAGACGAAATCGCCGGACTCCGAGACCCACTTGTCGTACACGGTGACGCAGAGGATCTCGTGTCCGGCCGGGGTGGAGAAGGTGTCCACGGCGTATTCCACCCGGGGGGCCGGATACATCTCCTGGATGAGAGCGGCCGAGGCACCCCCGAAAAATCCCGCACTGTCGGTGATCGCCGTGACCGCTTCGGTCAGCTGGCCGGGGGTCCCGACCAGCCGGACATCCACGGAGGCGGCGCCCCGGGCCGGTTTCACCACCAGCTTGCGGCCGGCGCGTAATTCGGCCACCGCTTCGGCCGGTACCGCGGTGTGCCCCGCGGGCACGGCCCGGGTGGCCAGTGTCGGCACCCCGGCGGCGGCCAGGGCCTCGAACATGTACTGCTTGTCCCATCTTCGCTGCGGCAGCGGCGTCTCCCCGGCCGGGCAACCCGGAATATCGGCGCGTAATCGCTCGGTCAATTCGACACCGGGCTCGGATCCGGCGACGACATAGGCGACCGACCGCTCCGTGCACAGGCGCAGCAGCGCTTCATAGGAATTCCCGAGATCGGCGGCGAAATCCACCGCCCCCGGTGTGGGCGCGGTACGGAATCCCGAGACCAGCGCATGATCGGTATCCAGGAGGACGGGTTCGATCCCGTACCGCTGGAGCACCCGGGGATACAGTTTTCCCGAGCTCACGGGATCCACGATCAATACCGAATTATCCGACACGAACCGAACTCCTGTCCTTGGACATTCCTGCAACTACCGCCACCGCGCCCGCGGCGAACGAGATCTGGATGACGAGCGTCCAGTACAGCGCGCTGTCGTGCAGCACCCCGAAGGCGCCGAGGCCCGGGCCCACCGCGAAACCGAAGGACTGGGCGGCCGACAGGTATCCCTGGTACCTGGGGTTCTCCGAAGGCGTCGAGATATCGGCTATCGAAGCGCTCGCCTGCGGAATGAAAATCGCCTCGCCCAACGAGAAGAGCACGAATCCGACGATGCATACGGTCCAGCTCGAACCCGCGCCGCAGACGGCGAGCCCGAGCCCGGTGACGAAGATCCCCAGCCCCAGCGCGTAGTTCCATTTCAGGCGGGCAGTCAGCGTACTGATCGGCAGCTCGAAGAAGATGATGAAAAGTGAATTGACGACGAGCAGCACGCTGTAGAGCCGACCGTCGTCGGAGATCTTCGCGACCGACAGCGGAATTCCACTCATACTCTGCGCGTAGACCGCCATGGCCGTGCCGAATACCACGACCACCGCCCACAGCCGCGAAACGCGGGACGGATCGTGTGGTGCCGCCGCGGCGGCATCGGAGACGGGATCGGGTACCGGCGCGTTCCGCTCCCGCGCCGCCGCCAGCACCTCGGCACCCCGGAGCCTGGCGCGTTCGGAGAACAGGAACGCGCCGGTGCCCGCCGACCCGAGCGCGGACAGGAAGAACAACATCGAGAAGTTGTGCTCGCCCACCGCGGAAACCATGATCGGCGCCACCGTGACACCGCTGCTGAGGAAAATGCGGTGGAAAGCGACCACCGTGACGGTGTTTCCCTCGTAGGCCGATCCCGTCACCAACGCCGCCGCGGGCCCCGAGAACGATTGCGTCACCGCCACGCTCAGCGAGGCGAGGACAATGGCCGGTACCGGATCATCTGTCGAAGTACCGAGCAGGTACAGCAGCGGAACATTGAGCAAGGAACCGGCGATGAGCACATCGGTGGAGCCGAAACGGGCGGCGAACCAGCCGCCGGCGACCGATCCGAGCACCCCGGCGAAACCGCCCGCGAACAATGCGAGGGTCAACGCCGAGGGGCTCAATCCCATCGATTTGTAGAACACCGTGGAGAAGAGCGCCAGAAAGCCGACCGACCTGCTCAGAAAGGTGGTGATCGAAATGATCCATACTTCCGCGGGAAACGTCGGCGTCTTCCGCTTGCGGGCTAGCGCGACGGCCAACGGATACTCCGCCTCGAATCAGCCGGGCGCACCACCTCTGGTGCGGGATGCCGGGTCGATGCCTCGGAATCCACCGGGTCCTCCTCTACTCGGCAGCATGCCGAATGCTCTGCGTCCCGGTAAATTTCCGGGAATCGAGCTGCCTCGGATCGGACCATAAGACAGGCGCCGCCCCGGAACATCCGTCATACGAGCAGAAATATCCGTATTCGGGCGCATAAGCACTTACCCGGCGGGGTACTCAGGCACCCCGCCGAGGCGAAAACGACCGGACGGCTCCGGCAAGAGCGCCGATTCGGTATCGGAGTATTCGCGTATGTCGCCCACCGGCCGCCCGCGGTTCGGGCCCGATCCGCCGAGGTGAAATATGGCCGAACATCCGGTGCTGCGCCGGGTTACGCGCGCCGCCCGGCCGGGCGCGCCGTTCAGCCGCGCCGGCGGCGGCGCAACCGGGTGAGTCCCAGAGTGGTGAGCGCGCCCGCGCCGAACAGCGCGGCACCACCGAACACGCCCGGCCGGCCGCTGTCCATTCGCGGCCGGATCAGCGCCGGCGCGGGGACCGGCACCGAAGCCAGTTGCTCGTTCTCCCGTGCGGTGGCCGCCCAGGCCGTGGCGAACAGGATGATCCGATAGACCACGTAACTGAACACCATGATGCCGATGATCGAACCGAAGGCGGCGCCGGCCGGACTGTTCAGCACCGACCGCATATAGATCCCGGCGATATTCTTGAAGACCTCGAAACCCACTGCCGCCAGCGCCGCGGCCTTCAGCGCACTGCGCAGGGTGACCGGTTCCCGCGGCAACCGGGCGATGATCCAGGCGAACAGCGCCCACGAGGCCACCATGGCGAGCACTGTGGACGACAGCCACAACAGCCACCGCACCCCGGGCATCTCGTGCAGGCCCAGCAGTTCGAGCAGTTGCACACCGAGCCGGCTCGACGCCACCGCCGACAACCCCAGCGATACCACCAGGGCGAGGAAGAGACCCAGCAGCGCACCCAGGTCCGACAGTTTGGTGCGCAGCCAGTTGTCCTCGTCCGAGGGCTGCTCCCACTGTTCTGTCAGCGCTTTGCGCAGGTTCGCCATCCAGCCGAGGCCGGAATACAGCCCGGTGAGCAGACCGAGCACACCCACCGTGCCGCGTGAGTTCACCGCCTGGTCGATCAGGTCGTTGAGTTGATCCCCCATCTCGCCCGGGATGTTCTCGACGACCTTGTCCTGCAGTTCGCCGAGCAGCTCGGCATTGCCCGCGAGCACGAAGCCCGCGATGGCGAAGGCGATCATGAGCAGCGGGAACAGGGACAGCACAGTGAAATACGTGATACCCGCCGCGTAGTAGTCGCCGCGCTGACTCTGATATCTGCCCGCCGCACGCACCAGATGATCGAGCCACGGCCGCTGTCCGATCATGCGCTGGACTGCGGCCTTGCCGTTATCGATCACCTGCACTGTTCGCGCCCCTCATCGCCACACGCACGGCCGCGGACCGGTATCAGTGGGTCAGGAAGCCGACCCGGTCGTAAACCTGTGCGAGAGTGTTGCCGGCGATCTCGCGCGCACGCTCGGCTCCGGTGGCGAGTATGCGATCGAGTTCACCCTGATCCGCCATGTACTCTTCCACTTTCGCACGCAACGGCGTGACGAATTCGACCAGTGCGTCGGCGACGTCGACTTTCAGGTCGCCGTACCCGCGGCCTGCGTAGTCCTTCTCCAGCGTCACGATCGGCGTCTCGGTCAGCGCCGACAAGATCACCAGCAGGTTGCTGACGCCGGGCTTGTGCTCGACGTCGTAGCGGATCTCGCGCTCGGTATCGGTGACCGCCGAGCGCACCTTCTTCGCCGTCACCTTGGGATCGTCGAGGAGGTTGATCAGGCCCGCGTCCGAACTCGCGGATTTGCTCATCTTGGCGGTGGGATCCTGCAGGTCGTAGATCTTCGCGGTGCCTTTGACGATATGGGCCTCCGGGACCACGAAGGTCTTCTTGAACCGGGTGTTGAACCGCTGGGCGAGATTGCGGGTGAGCTCGAGATGCTGACGCTGGTCTTCCCCGACCGGCACCTGATGGGCCCGGTAGAGCAGGATATCGGCCGCCATCAGCACCGGATAGGTGAACAGGCCGACGGTGGTGTTCTCGGCCCCCTGTTTCACCGACTTGTCCTTGAACTGGGTCATCCGGCTCGCCTCGCCGAACCCGGTGATGCAGTTCAGCACCCAGGTCAGTTCGGCGTGCTCGGGCACCTGCGACTGGACGAACAGGGTCGAGCGCTGGGGATCGATACCCAGCGCCAGCAGCTGCGCCGCGGCGACCCGGGTGCGGCGGCGCAGTTCCTTGGGATCCTGCGACACCGTGATCGCGTGCATATTCGGGATGAAGTACAGCGTGTCGTATTCGTCCTGCATATTGACCCAGTACTGCAGGGCACCGAGATAGTTACCGAGGTGGAACGAGGCACTGGTCGGCTGGATACCTGAGAGCACCCGCTGTTTACGTTCCCCGGCGGCCGGGGTCTGCGCAGGACTGGACATGCCCATGATTTTGGCATGCGGGTCGAGCCGAATTTCGCTCCGCCCAGTTGCGCGGATCGATCCCGGGCATACTCTGCTTCCCCTCCCGGGCCAGACGCCGCTCCTGCTCGGTGATCAGCCGGTACATCGGTGCGCTCGGCCCGTTGAGCGCGGTTTTCACCGGCCGCGGTACCAGCACCGAGGGCACGCTGTGCGCATTGCGCACCGACTGCGCCAATCCGCGGTAGGCGATCTCGTCGGTACGTTTCCACTCGATCCCGTACATTTCGCGGATGCGCCCGGGCAAGCTGCCCTGGACAAGCAGGTAGTACGCCGAACTCACCTGCCGGCCCGGCGCGCGCTGCGGGTAGGGCACCACGTGGCCGGACAGATAGTTGCCCACCTTGCGCGCCTCGTCGGTGAGGAACAGCTCGTCGGAGGCCAGGTAGGAGTCGAAGTACGCCCGGAACGCCCGGTAGTCCGCCGGGGCCGCCTTCCGCGGCATGCCGAACAGCTCGCCCCAGCACACATAGTCCTGGTACAGGTCCTCGCGCTCGGTATCGCTGAGCCGCCGGACCAGCAGGTCGTACATAACCTCGGCCGATTCGAAGGTGAACGCCATGGTCATGAAGCTCAGGTGCGGGTCGTAGGCGGAGTAGGCCGACCCCGCCGGGTGGTGCGCCCCCGCGTGCTCCGGTAGCCGGCCCTGCACCTTCGCGTGCTTCTTCCCGGTGAACGCCAGCGCCCGGTCGGCCTGCTCCCGGGTGCCGAAGAAGACGGCTTCGAAGAGTTTCCCGGTAAGCGCCAGCCGGGTGTAGGGGGTGTCGCGATGTTCGGTCGACTCGGCGGTTCCCACGTAGAGCAGGGGGTTCACCGCACCGATCACGAGCGCCCGCAGTCCGTAGGTGAACCCTACGGCGCGTTTCCGCATCACCCGCCTGATCATCGAGTCGTCGGAGAAGTATCCGGTGTCCACGGCCATCTCAGCCTCCTGGTCGGCTCCACGACGTGCACTGCGCACCCGCATCTGGCAATAGCATCCACCAGTTCGAGCGTTTCTGGCAAGAGGTGTTCCCAAATTGCGGCGGTTTCCGTGGCGGTGCGGAGGCGGCGCCGACGGGGTGTGGCGGTGAGCTGGTTGTGAAGGCGAGGGTGGGCGGACCAATAAACTCGGGCTATGGCAGCGCAGCGCACGTATGGCGGTTTGTCCGCGGAGGAACGGCGGGTCCAACGGCGCACCGCGTTGCTCGATGCGGCACTCGAGATCATCGGCACCCAGGGACTGGACAAGCTCACCGTGTCGGGGATGTGCTCGGAGGCGGGGCTCAACGAGCGCTACTACTACGAGAGTTTCGGCAGCCGGGACGACGTACTCACCGCGCTGGTCGACGGCATCGCCGAGGAACTGGTGATCGCGATCGCGGGGGCCCTGCGGACCGCCGGTGACGACTCCCGTGCCAAAGCGCACGCGGCCATCACCGCCGGTATCCACCTGCTCACCGACGATCCCCGCAAGACCGAGGTCACCATGGTCGCCGCGATGGCGACCCCGCAGTTACGGGCGCGCACCACCGAGACGATCCGGGTCTTCGCCCGGCTGGTGGCCAGTGAGGGAATCGAGTTCTACGGGGTCAGCGATCCGGCGCCGGACCCGGTGATAGATTTCCGGGCCACCTACCTGGTGGGCGGGCTGGTCCAGACCCTCACCGGCTGGGTGCGCGGTGATCTGCCGATCGACCGGGACCAGCTGATCGAATACACCACCGATGTGTTCGTCCTGCTCGGTGAGGATTTCGCGCATCGCGGCACCTGACCCGCCGACGGTCAAATGCGGACGGGAACCGCGGTCAGCCCGTCCGGCGCCCCCTGCAGCACGACCCGGAACGCCACCTCCCGTGAGATCCAGAATTCCGCGCATTCGGCGAGCACCGAATCGAACCATGCCCGCTCTCCCGGCGCATCCGCGAGCAGTTGCTCGGCATCGCGGACGGCGACCACATAGCCGGTGGCGTCCCCGAGCAGATCCTCGAGGTTGAACAGGCATTCGTCGAACGCGTCCTTGTTCGGCCGGAAGTAATACGGGAACTGCAGAGCCGCGGCGAATTCGTCGAACAACCCCGCGACTGTGCGCATCCGGCTGCCGCGGACTTCGCGCACCCGGTAACCGGCGGGCGCGCTGTAGCGCACCCTGCTGAACTCGGCGGCGTCCACGGCCGCCGCACCGACGGCCGGGGGCGCGGCCACGACCGTCGGTCCGTGGCGCGGCAGGGTGAGGAAATCGGCCAGCAGAACAGGTTCGGACATCAGCGCATCCTGGTGAAGGTGTCGTAGTGGTCGCCGGTGTACCAGGCAGATCCGTCGCTGCCGGTGACGATGCGTTCGGCGTCCCGGGACTGTCCCGGTTTCTTCGGGTTCACATCCCATTCCCGGTACTCGACGGCCTTGCCCGCGGAATCGGCGGCGGGCAGGCGACCCTCCCGGTTCCTGAACGGGACACCGCCTTTGGTGCCCGGAGCGTTCGCCGAATCGGGCCAGCGCCCGGCATCGATCTCCACGAGTGTCGTGTAGGCACGGTCGGGCACCCCGGCCGCCTTCGATACGACCGGGGCATCGGAGGCCGTGGTCCGGCCCGGCGCCGGCTTCGGAACCGCCGGTGCGGAGGTCACCGTGGTCTCCGACCGGGCCGCGGCCGAGGACCCGCCGTCGTTCCCATCCCCCTGGGTGCCGAGCAGGGCGACCACGACAGCCACCAGCACCGCACCCACCGCCGACAGGACCTTCACAACTTTCGCACGCACGGCTACCCCTTCATCGATACTGGACCGTCACCGGAGCGTGGTCCGACCAGCGCTCCGCGTAGGTCGCGGCCCCTTCGACCACCGCCTGCTTCGCCCGTTCGGCGGCCTGCGGCGTCGCCAGCTGGTAATTGATCCGCCATCGGACCGACTCCGTTCTACAAACTAGGATTGCCCTCAGCAGGGAAGGAAAAGGAAGCAGGATGGAGAACCAGCTACGCGCGTTGCTGGTAGCGCGCTTGTCGGTCATGACTGACGAATCTACGTCACCAGCGCGACAGGTAGAACACGGCCGAAACGCGATGCGCGCCCGAGGATGGATAGAAGCAGACCTACACCGGCGACTGCCCAGATGAGCTAAGTGGTTGGGCAGGCGAGACGCCAGTTGCCTACTCTCCCCATCCGGCTCGATACGTTCCGATGTGCCGGACGTGCCGTGAGTACCGCTAAGCTGCGTCGTATAAATCTTGCTATCATGTTTTCATGATTTACATACCGGGTATGTAAATGTCAGCGAGTGGGTGCGGGTCGGGTGCTCCAACACCGTATGACCCACACCACCTCTCGTTGGGTTACCTCCGTCGTTTCTTCCAGAGCTGGCGGAGCACAAGGCCCGCACCTGCAAGTGCGAGCCGCGCCAAGATCTGATCCGGTTCCGGCGTAACGCCGGTTCCGATCATTTCTACGGTCAGGTCCAGGACGGACCCAAAGACTGCCTTCACCACCGCCGGGATGGCTCGTAACCACCGGTGGTGTTCGGGTTCTCGGCGCTCAGGCTGTGTATTGCCCCGCTCCTCCGGGGGCAACCGCCCTTCTTGAGGGTTAGACATGACGTCCTTCCTCAACAGCCCCGGCGCTGGACTTTCCATGCTAGGGCTGAAGCTTTAACTCCTCTCCTTGCCGCCTACACCCTGGGACTTCATCGTCCGGGGGCGGCAACGTTCTTGTGTTCTAACAGATTAGCGTGCTGCGTTTCCGAAAAAGCCTCTCGCACAGGCTTTCGAGTCGCGAGGGTGCAACTCGCCCCCCAGTCAAGTCAAAGGCGAGGATGCTTAGCGATCGCCCTACCTCATCGGTTACCAGATTGGTTACAGCCAATTCTGACGCGATCCCAAGGATTCAAAGTGACTAGAGTCACAAAAATGGCCTCGGTCGACGAGGAAGAGAAGCCGGGCTCACGCCCACGGCGTGTCTGTTGCGCTGCTGAGCAAGCGCTCTTTCCAGCCCTTCGGGGAGGCCACGGAACACCCCACTCGGCTAGTACTCCAGCCGCACTTGGTTATGTAATCGGTGTCGGCGCTGGTAGTGGGCTTTTCTGGCCCGGTATTGGTGCCGGCGCCGCCACGTTGACCACTGCCAGATAGCGGTGTGGTCTGGGCGGTAGGTGATTATGTGTGCCAGAAGACGGCGGATTTCGCCGAGGGTGAGCGAGATAAATTC